>JBFZAX010000075.1:0-3277 GCA_041308805.1 Candidatus Omnitrophota bacterium
GATTTGGACAGGAGGGTGAACCGGGCGACTTTCAGCGTCGGCTCCCCGGTGTGGGTCTTGAACGTCTCTCCCTCGACCCCCACGATATCCCCGATATCGAGGCGGTTGAAAAGGTCGAAAAGCTCCTCGGGCAACGGGTCGCCTTGGCGCACGTATAGCTGCAGGCGCCCCTGCTGGTCGCGCAGGTCGGCAAAGCAGACCTTTCCGTGTTTTCTCTTGGCTGTCAGACGGCCGGCGAGACGGACCTGGCGGCCCTCCTCGAAAGACGCCAGCAATCCCTGGATCGAATCGGTCCGCTCAAAACGCGCTCCGTAAGGATCGATGCCCGCGGCCTTGAAATCCTTGAGTTTTTCCACCCGCTGCTGGATGATCTCGTTAAGGTCCATCTCTGTTTTTTATAGGATAGTGAATATGGATTAACTCTAATCCCGATAAGAAGTTAAGGACTTAAAGATCGGCCTTTATTATATCTAAGAGCCTTGGGAGTGTCAACCGCTATTCCAGTCTAAAACTTGTCCCGGACCGCTCCAAAGAAAGCCCGGGACCCTGGCCAGGGCGACACCAAGACAAGACCGGAAACAGAACGCCTGGGACTGGCCTGCTGGGGCGGACTGGACAGACGAAAAAACAGCGGGGAACGGCGGGGCTATTTCCTGAACAAAACCCTCTTTGTCACCCGCTTAGCGCCAAAAAAAGAAATGGTGAACTTGATCGCCTTGCCGGTGTCAAAGTCTCTGCAGGAAAAGATATTGATGTAAGCGGAATTCCACAGCTCCGAGAAGTGGCCCGTGATCGAGCTCGTCTCGATGAACTGGAGCATGGAATATCCCGCGGTGTGGGCCTCGTTATAGCCGAAATGAGGCAACTGGGTCTTGCCGTACTTCTTCATGTCCAAAAGCTTGCAGAGCTTCGTGGCGTACTCGGCCAATTTCTTGCCCGACCGGATCACCCGCGGATCGCAGTCGTACAAGTCCAAAACGACCTCTAAACCGAAACTCGCTTCTTTGCCGCTGGCGTGCTGTGCCATCCTTCGCTTCTAACCTTTCTGCCTGATGGCCTTCAGGCCCTGGACCCTGGACCCCGGATAAGAGCGGGCGCCTGCCCTCCCTCATGCCCTTGCGTTCTGCCGGGGCTCCATTTTTGCGTCGAGGATCGACCTAAAGATGATGGACCCATAAAATCTTCTATGGGTCCATCGACGTCGGTGTTATCTTATAGTATTTTATTTTTTCCGTCAAGGGAATTTGAAAAATATTTCGGCCTCGTCAGCGCACGCGCGCGCTCGCCGGCAGCGGCGACGGGTCCTCCTGGATGACGGTCGGCAACCCGGTCCTGTCGAGCAGCTCGATGAAGGGGTCCGGGTCCAGCTCCTCCACGTTGACCATCGTGCGCGCGTCCCAGGTCCCCTTGGCGACCAGGACCGCTGCGGCCGCGGGCGGCACGCCCGCGGTGTACGAGATGGCCTGCGACCCGACCTCCCGGTAGCACGCGGCGTGATCGCACGTATTATAAATAAATATCTCCTTCTTCCTGCCGTCCTTGGTCCCGCGCACGAAGTTACCGATGCATGTCTTGCCGGTGTAATTGGAGGCCAGCGACGAAGGATCGGGCAACAGGGCCTTCAGGAGCTTCAGCGGCACGACCTCCAGGCCCTCCGCGGTCCTGACGGGCTTCTCGGACGTCAACCCCAGGTTGGTCAGGACCGTGAAGACGTTGATGTAATGGTCGCCGAACCCCATCCAGAAACGGATGCTGTTGGCGTCGATGTTCTTGGAGAGCGAATGCAGCTCGTCGTGGCCGTTGAGATAGACCGGCTGCGGTCCGACGACCGGAAAATCATAGACCATCTTGATGGAATGGACCTTCTCCATCACCCATTTGCGGTCGATCCATGTCCAGACCTTCTTGAACTCCCGAAAGTTGATCTCGGGGTCGAAGTTCGTGGCGAAATACTTGCCGTGGCTGCCCGCGTTGACATCCATGATGTCGACGGTGTCGATCGTGTCGAAATGGTGCTTCACCGCCAAGGCGCAGTAGGCGTTGACGACGCCCGGGTCGAACCCCGCGCCCAGGATGGCGGTGACGCCCTTCTGGTGGCAACGGTCGCGGCGCTTCCACTCGTAATTCGCGTACCAGGGCGGGTCTTCGCAGACCTTGTCGGGGTCTTCGTGGATCGCCGTATCCAGATAAGCCGCACCCGTCTCCAGGCACGCTTCCAACAGAGACATGTTGACGTACGCCTGGGCGAGGTTCAGGACGATCTCGGAACCTGTTTCCTTGATCAACTGGACGGTGGCCGGGATATCCAAGGCGTCGATGGGCCGCGAATACAGCTTCTTGGACGGGTCTTTGAGGTGGCCTTTTTGGCGCACGCCCTCGATGATGGCATCGCATTTGCGCTGCGTGCGGGAAGCGATACAGATGTCGCCCAGGATATCGTTGTGCTGCGCGCACTTGTGCGCGGCGACATGCGCCACCCCTCCGGCTCCGACGATCAGAACGTTCTTCTTCATGGGGACAGGTCTCCTCGATGACGATGGCGGACTTGCTTCATGACAGGCTGTTCACAAAATCTCTATAAGTAAAACGACGGACGACATCGACAGACCCGTCGAGTCTTTTGACGGCGATCGCCGGCATTGTAAGGCCGTTGAACCAGTTCTTCTTGACCATCGTGTAGCCGGCGGCGTCAGCGAACCTGACGACGCTGCCGACCTTCAGCCGCGCGGCGAACCTCGCGGCGCCGAACACGTCGCCGGCCAGGCACGAACGGCCGGCGATGATATAGGTAAAGCGGCCGCGGCCGCTGTCCTTGATCTTGGCGGGGGTGCGGTAGATCAACAGGTCCAGCATATGCGCCTCCGTCGAAGCGTCGACGATGGCGATCTCTTTACGGTTGCGGACGATATCGAGGACCCTGGTGACGAGCTCGGCGCATTGGGTGATCGCGGCCTCCCCCGGCTCCAGATAGACCTGAACGCCGAAACGGCCGGCGAACTCTTTGAGCTTTTCGCAGAAACGGTCCCGCGGATAGCCTTCGCGGGTGAAATAAAGCCCTCCGCCTAAACTGACCCATTTCAAACGCCGCAATAAGGCGCCGTAACGGGCCCCGATACGATCGAGATTGGCGGAAAAATTGCTGAAATCGGCGTTCTCGCAATTAAAGTGGAACATCACGCCGCTCAAGCGGCCGGGCAAGCCGGAAAGACCCCGGATGTCGGCCGCGCCGAGCCGCGAATAGGGGCGCGCCGGGTCGGCTAAGTCAAAATGGGAATAG
>JBFZAX010000076.1:0-6979 GCA_041308805.1 Candidatus Omnitrophota bacterium
TAGCTTTGTTGCAATCTCAGATGTCGCAGCAGGATTTTTGGCAGAATCCCCAGGCGGCGAATCAGGTCGTGCGACAGCTCAAGGGGCTCAAGAACATTTGTGACTCCTGGCACAAGCAGGCCGGCCGCTTGCGCGAGGTCGAGGATTTTTTCAAGCTTGCCGAAGGGGAAGACGAGACCTTTCTCGGCCATCTCAATGAGGATTTAGACGGCCTCAGCCGCGAGCTCAACACCCTGGAGTTCTACACGCTTTTTTCCGGGGAGTTCGACAAGAACAACGCGATCCTCAGCATCAATGCCGGCGCCGGCGGCACCGAGTCGTGCGATTGGGTCGGTATCCTGCTGCGCATGTACAGCCGGTGGGCGCAGACCCACGGTTACGAGGTGACCGTCATCGACATGCTCGAGGGCGAAGAGGCGGGCGTCAAGAACGTGACGGCGATCATCAAAGGGGATTACGCGTACGGCTATCTGCGGCCCGAGATCGGCGTGCACCGGCTGGTGCGGATCTCTCCGTTCGATGCCAACAAGAGGCGCCACACGTCATTCGCCTCCGTCGATGTCATCCCCGAGGTGCAGGATGAGGTCGACATCGAGGTCAAGCCCGAGGAGATCAAGATCGACCTCTACCGCGCGGGCGGCAAGGGCGGCCAGCACGTGAACACGACGGATTCCGCCGTGCGCATCACGCATCTGCCGACGGGGATCATCGCCCAGTGCCAGAACGAGCGGTCGCAGCACCAGAACAAGCAAGTGGCCCTTAACATCCTGAAGTCCCGCCTTTACGAGGTGCGCCGCCGCGAGCAGGAAGAGAAGCTCTCCCGCGAATACGAGAAAAAACAGAGGATCGAATGGGGTTCGCAGATCCGCTCTTATGTTCTTCATCCCTATAACATGGTCAAGGACCATCGCACCGAAGAAGAGACCGGAGACGCGAACGGGGTCTTAGACGGCAGCCTCGACAGGTTCATCGAGGCTTATTTACGGATGACCAAGACGAAAAATGCTTGATTTTATCTCTGCTAAGATCTTCGGGACGCAGAACGAGCGGGCCCTCGGCCGGATGAAGTCTTTGGCCGAGCGGGTCGGCTCTTTCGAGGCGGACCTTCAGGCGGCTGCGGACGCGGCGCTGAAAGAGAAGACCGCGCAGTTCAAGGAGAGGATCCGGGCGCGGCTCAAGGAAGAGGGCGCCGGGGAGGCGGATGGAAAAGAGAAGAGGCGCCTCGAGGAGGTTGTCCTCGAAGAGCTGTTGCCCGAGGCTTTTGCCGTGGTCCGGGAAGTGTCCCGGCGCACGATCGGCCTGCGGCACTTTGACGTCCAGATGGTCGGCGGGGCTGTCCTGCATCGCGGGGGCATCGCCGAGATGGCCACCGGAGAGGGCAAGACGCTGGTGGCGACGCTGCCCGTGTATCTCAACGCCCTGTTGGGCTACGGGGTCCACGTCGTGACCGTCAACGACTATCTGGCCAAGCGCGACCGGGAATGGATGGGGCCGATCTATGAGTTCCTGGGGCTGTCGGTCGGCGTCATCCAGCATGATATGGACCCGTCGGAGCGACAGGTGGCTTACGGATGCGATATCACGTTCGGGACGAATAACGAGTTCGGCTTTGATTATCTGCGCGACAACATGGTGGTCGACCGCCGCCACCGGGTGCAGCGGCCGCTGCATTACGCGATCGTCGATGAAGTGGATTCGATCCTGGTCGACGAAGCGCGCACGCCGCTGATCATCTCCGGCCCGACGGACGATTCGGTGGAGAAGTATTACGTCATCAACCGGATCATCCCGAAGCTCAAGCGCCGCATGATCCTGGAAAAAGACGAGATCGAGGCGAAATACAAGGGCGAGGACATCTCGGCCGGCTTCGACGCGGTGGTCGACGAGAAGAACAACACGGTCAACCTCACGGAGCAGGGGATCTCGCGGTGCGAGTCGCTGTTGGGGGTTCCCAGCATCTACGGCGACCTTTCGGGCGAATGGGCCCACCACATCATCTGCGCGCTTAAAGCCTACGACCTTTTCGAGCGCGACGTCGACTATGTCGTCAAGGACGGCAAGGTGATCATCGTCGACGAGTTCACCGGACGGCTCATGCCCGGCCGGCGGTGGTCCGACGGACTGCACCAGGCGATCGAGGCCAAAGAAGGCCTGCGCATCGAGCGCGAGAACCAGACGCTGGCGACGATCACGCTGCAGAATTATTTCAGGCTGTACCACAAATTGGCGGGCATGACGGGGACGGCCTTCACGGAGGCCGCGGAGTTCAAGAAGATCTACAAGCTCGACGTGGTCGTCATACCGACGAACCGGCCGATGGCCCGCACGAATTTTCCCGATTCGATCTATAAGAACCAGCGCGCGAAGTTCCAGGCGGTCGTCGATGAGATCAAGGCCTGCCATGAGCAGGGGCGGCCGGTCCTGGTCGGCACCATCTCGATCGAGAGATCCGAGATGCTCAGCGGCCTGCTCAAGCGCGCCGGCGTCCCGCACAATGTCTTAAACGCCAAATACCACGAGCTGGAGGCGCACATCGTCGCCCAGGCCGGCCGCTACAAGGCGGTGACGATCGCCACGAACATGGCGGGCCGGGGCACCGACATCCTGCTGGGAGGGAATCCCGATTTCATGGCCAGGAACATCGCCGCCGCCCAAAGAGCGGAAGGGGCCGCGGAGATGCCGCAGGAGGAATGGGCGGCCCTGGTGGAAAAGCTGCGCCGGGAGAGCCGGGAGGAGCACGATAAGGTCGTGGCCGCCGGCGGCCTGCACGTCATCGGGACCGAGCGCCACGAGGCCCGCCGCATCGACAATCAGCTGCGGGGCCGGTCCGGCCGCCAGGGGGATCCGGGATCTTCGCGTTTTTACGTCTCTTTCGAGGACGACCTCATGCGGCTTTTCGGCTCAGAGCGGATGATCGGGATCATGGACCGATTGGGCGTCGAGGAAGACGTCAGCATCTCCAACGGTTTCATCAGCCGGCAGATCGAGGGAGCCCAGCGCCGGGTGGAGGCGCATAACTTCGAGATCCGCCGACATCTGCTCGAATACGACGATGTGATGAACAAGCAGCGCGAGGTCATTTACGGGGAGCGCCTTCTCGTTCTCGAGGACGAGGATGTCCGGGAGTTTCTCTTTGACATGCTCAATGAGGTGTTGGGCGCTGCGGTGGAGAGGTTCTTCCCTAAGGGGACGCTGCGCGAAGATTGGGATTGGCCGGGTTTTGAGAATTGGGCGCGCCAAAAGTTCGGCCCGGGCTTCAGCGTGACCCCCGAGGAGCTGGCGGATCTCATCGACGCGGATATCCAGGAGGCCCTGTCGGCCAAGATCCGGGCTTATTATGAGACGCGCCAGGCAGCGCTGGGCCCCGACCACATGAGGCAGCTGCAGCGCATGGTCATGCTCCATGTCATCGACAGCCGCTGGAAGGATCATCTTTACGGGATGGATATGTTGCGGGAGGGCATCGGCCTGCGCGCCTATGCGTCGCGCGACCCCCTCCTGGAATACCAGAAAGAAGCCTACAATCTTTTTGCCGAGATGATGGCGCGGATCCGTGAGGAGATCATCGAGCTCGTCTTCCGGATGGAGGTCGTCGAGGAAAAGTCGTTCCGCGGGGTCTTCTCCTCATTGCCGCAGCAGGCCGAGCATAAAGAGTTCGCCAGCCTGTCGCAGCAGGCGGCCCGACAGAGGCAGGAGCCCCAGGCGCCGTCCGCCCCGGCCTCATCCGAGAATAACCCGCAGCCGCCGCCCGCGCAACGGCAGGGACCCAAGGTCGGCCGCAACGACCCGTGCCCCTGCGGCAGCGGGAAGAAATATAAGAAGTGCTGCGGGCAGGGTGGCTGAAAGCGATTAATAATGAAAAAGAATAATGAGTCTATAGTCGATGGTCAATGGTCGATGGTCTATGGCCGGAACCGAAGTCGGAAGTCAGAGGTCGGAAGTCCGAAAGATCCGACCTCGGACATCGGGCCTCGGACTTCGATCCTTTCCATTGACAATAGACCATAGACTATGGACCATCGACTCCGTTGAGACCTTGAGACTTTCTATGAAGTTCCTTAAGAATCCCTACATACTGGCTGTGCTCAGCGCCTTGTTGCTCCGGGCCGCCTACCCTAAATTTGACGCGTGGCCTCTGGCGCTGATCGCCTTTTGGCCGCTGCTGACAGCGCTGGAAGGGCGCAGGCCTTTCCAGGGTTTTTTGATCGCCTTCACCGCCGGGATCGTTTTTTTCCTGACCTCAATTTTCTGGTTGATTCATGTCACGATTCTTGGTATGGTTATTCTATCTGTTTATCTGGCATTGTATTCCGGTTTTTTCGGTTTGGGGTTCTGTTCGTTGAAGGATAAGTTAGGCCCGGGAGGCCGCTTGGTCTTCGTGCCTGCGTTATGGGAGATGCTCGAGTTCACGCGCAGACATCTGATGACCGGATTCACGTGGGCGCTCCTGGCGTATTCGCAGGACTTGGATCTGGCGGGGATCCAGGGGGCGGACCTGACAGGCGCCTATGGCGTCTCTTTTATGGTCATGTTCGTCAACGTCCTGTTCTTTGAGGCGGGGCGCATGGTCCGGGCGAAGGCCGGCTCGCGGCCGAGGCCCATTTTAATAGCTCTTGCCGTGGTCATCGCGTGGGTCGGCTACGGCATCTTCAGGTTGCAGCAAGACCCCGGCCGGGGAGAGCCGGCAAAGGTAGCGGTCATCCAGGGTAATATCGCCCAGGAGATCAAGTGGGTGCCGCAGTTCCAGGAGGGGATCTTTTCGAAGTACCGGCTTTTGTCGGAGATCGCCGCTCTGAAAGAGACGCCGGACCTGATCGTCTGGCCCGAGACTTCGCTGCCGGATTATTTTGAGTCGGGCATCAACGACGGGCCCCTGCGCGAGCTGGCGGGTTCGCTGGGCACGGCGCTCCTGGTGGGCAGCATTCGTCTGGACGGCGCCAAGTATTATAACAGCGCGATCCTTTTTTCCGGGTCGGGGGAGGTGGAGGGGATCTATGATAAGCTCCACTTGGTCCCGTTCGGCGAGTATATCCCCTTGCGCCGGGCTATTCCTTTCCTGGAAAAACTTTTGCCCATCGAAGATTTTACGGCAGGCCGCGACCCGAAGGTTTTCGCCTTGCCCGGCCGCGGGACCCCGCCGTGGCGGTTCGGGGTCCTGATCTGTTTTGAAGACATCTTCAGCGAACGGGCGCGGTCCCTGGCGGAGCGGGGAGCGGATGTCCTGATCAATATGACCAATGACGCCTGGTTCGGCGATACCGTCAGTCCTTATCAGCATCAGCAGGCCTCGGTCTTCCGGGCCGTCGAGAACCGCGCCCCTCTCGTGCGCGCGGCCAACACCGGGATCTCTTGTTTTATCGATGATACGGGAGCCGTGAAAAAGACGGTCGAGGACAACCATGGCAAGCCGACCTTCGTGACGGGGCACGCGGCGGCCCTGGTAGCGCCCACGCGGCGCCGCAGCCTCTATACGTCCATCGGCGACCTCTTCGCTCTTTTGTGCGTGCTCTATGCGGGGACAGCGGTCCTTTTTTCTCGGAGAATGCAGCGTCATGGATCCTAAAAAAATCCTCTTCGGATGCTCTCTTTTGATCTGCTGGGCCGGGTCACCGGCACCGTGCCCCGCCGAATTGACCCAGAGCCAGCGCCAGGAAGTGGCGCTGCGCTATTACCGGGGGGTCGTCAATTTCGAGGCGGGCAATTATGAGAACGCCTTCGCCGAATTCGAAGCGGTGGCCAAGGTCGACCCCTATTACAACGACACGCAAAAATACCTGAAGGATTGCGTCGACGCTCTCGAGCGCTATCGCGGCCGGCTCTTTGAGGAGGCGGGGGAATCTTCCAAGGGGAAGAAGGGCGACACCGATTTTTATTTCCTCGGCAAGTCTTATTACGAGAAGGGGGAGTACAAAAAGGCGACGGACGCCTTCAAGGCGGTGCTGGAAACGAACCCCAACGACAAATTCGCGCTTTACTATCTTCAGCTCTGCAAGCGCGAGCTCGCCGGCGCCGGAGAGACGAAGAAGGCGACGCCGACCCCCGAGCAGCTGTATACCGAGACGCTGGTCGACCTGGACAAGGAGGTCTCTTATGTCAAGGAGGACATCCGTTCCCAGGAGGAGACGGAACAATTCCTGGAAGCCAAGGTCCGGCGGATGGCCGAGCGCGAGGAGCTGATCAAGAAGAAAGAAATGCAGCTGGCCCGCCAGGAAGAGATATTGAAGGATGAGAAAAAGGATTATCTCGCCCAGGAAAAGATCTCGAAGAAGGCCAAGAGGCTCCAGAAAGACATCGAGAAATGGAAGGGCATGAGAGAGCGGCTGGAGGCTCAGGAGCCGGGCACCCCGGCGGCCGTTTCGGAAGCCCCTGTCTGTATGAACCAGGCGCAGACTTATTACGCGCGCATGAAAGACCATTTGCGCGCGAGCCGCTGGAATTCCGCCGGGCTCAACGCCATCGAAGCGAGCCTGCGTTTTTGCGACGCCGTATTGATCTATTTTTATTCGGTCAAGAGCGCTTATCCGACCCACGCGAACATCAACAGTCTCTTGCTGGAGCACGTTCAGCGCAGCGATATCCAGGAGGTCGTTTTCATGATGCGGTCGATCCTGAACATGAAGAAGATCGCCGAAGACGAGCAGGCGCCTTTTTCAAGGTCCCAGGCGGTGTTCCTGGCCGACCAGGCGGAGAAGATATCCCAGTGGGCGCGGTCGGTCTTGCCTTTGTAAGAGGGAGACCCGGGAGCAGAGGAGGAGAAGAGGATGTTTTTTTCTAAGAGATTCCTTCAGGTCTTAGTCTTGGCGATCGCCGTTTCCCTGGCCGGAGCGGCATGGGCTCAGTCGGATCCGATCGCCCTCGAGGTGCGCTATCAGAACGGGGTGAAATATTTTAACAGGGGGCTCTATGACCGCGCCGCTGCCGAGTTCGAGCGGGTGCTGGAGATGGACCCCGATTACGAAGATGCCAAGGTCTATTTGGA
>JBFZAX010000077.1:0-5771 GCA_041308805.1 Candidatus Omnitrophota bacterium
CTATGTTGCCGGACGCCTTAAAGCCGTATCTCGCGACTTTTATCCCGATCTTTTTCGCCGTGGATATCATCGGGACGATCCCTGTCTACCTGTCGCTCACCGAAGAACTCAACGACAAGCAGAGAGCCAAGATCGCGACCGATTCGGTGATCACCGCGGGATTGATCGCCATCGCGTTCATCTTCGTCGGCAAAGCGATCCTCAAGAGCCTGGGCGTGGGCATCTCCGATTTTAAAGTGGCGGGGGGCATCCTGATCTTCATCCTCTCGGTCTACCTTTTGCTCCCCAATAAGACCCGGGATTTCGTCAACCCGTCGTTACCGGAAGACATCGGCATCTTTCCGCTGGCGACCCCGCTCATCACGGGGCCGGCGGTCCTGGTCACGACGATCATGCTGCTCGACAAATTCGACCTGATCACCACCCTGACGTCGCTGCTCCTCAATATGGGGCTGGCGTGGGTGATGCTCAAGTCGTCGCAGAGCCTGATCCGCCTCTTCGGCCGTTTCGGGATCAAGGCTCTTTCCAAGATCACCTATATCTTCCTCGCGGCGATCGGGATGATGATGTTGCGCGAAGGCATCGCCGGTATGATCGCTTCGTTCTGAGCCCCATGAAAGACAAGGTCGTCACATTCATCCTGGCAGGAGGTAAGGGGGAGCGCCTTTCCCCCCTGACGCGCGACCGCGCCAAACCCGCGGTCCCGTTCGGCGGCATCTACCGCATCATCGACATCACGCTCTCCAACTGCGTCAACTCAGGCCTCCGCAAGATCCACACCCTCATCCAATATAAATCCATCTCCCTGCAGCGGCATATCCAGCGGGGATGGAACTTTTTTAACGCCGAGCTGGGCGAATACATCGACGTCATTCCCGCGCAGCAGCGCGTGGGCTCCAACTGGTATATGGGCACGGCGGACGCCATCTATCAGAACATCTATACCATCGAACAGGAAAAACCGGACACCGTCGTCATCCTGGCCGGCGACCATATCTACAAGATGAACTACCGCTCCATGATCGAGGACCATCGCCGCAACGGCGCGGACATGACCGTGGCGGTCGTCGAATTCAAAAAAGAGGCCTCGGGCGGGCTCGGCGTCATCCAGGTCGACGAAAGCAGCCGCGTGATCGGTTTTCAGGAAAAACCCGCGGAGCCCAAGACGATCCCGGGCCGGCCGGAAACGATCTACGCCTCGATGGGGATCTATGTCTTCACCCGCCAGGCCCTGGAGGAAGAGCTGATCGACGACGCCTCGAAGAAGACCTCCCATGATTTCGGCCAGGACATCATCCCGCAGATGATCAAAAAGAAGAAACGGGTCTACGCGTACAACTTCAAGGACGAGAACAAAAAAGAGGCCCTTTACTGGCGCGATATCGGGACCCTCGACGCGTATTATGAAGCGAACATGGACCTCATCCAGGTATCGCCGATCTTCAATCTGTACGATCAGGATTGGCCCCTGCGCACTTATCAAGAACAGTATCCGCCCGGAAAAACCGTCTTCGCGGGCGACGATGACCCCAGGAGGGCCGGGCTCATCCTGGACTCGCTGATCTCCGGCGGGTGCATCGTCAGCGGCGGCCGAGTGCAGCGCTCGATCCTGTCGCCGAACGTGCGCATCAACAGCTACTGCGAAGTGCACGATTCGATCCTTATGGAAGGGGTCCAGGTCGGCCGATACGCGAAGGTGCGCCGCGCGATCATCGACAAGGACGTCAATATCCCGCCGCGGACCGTCATCGGTTACAACCTCAAAGATGACAAAAAGCGCTTTACGGTCTCCGAGGGCGGGCTCGTGGTCGTGGCTAAGGGCACGGAGATCAAATGAAAGACCGCGACGCTCATACCCGGCTGCGGAAAGCGGGGATCCGGGACGCTCAGGCCATCCATAAGATCGTGAATGGATTCGCGGCGCGCGACCTGATGATGCCGCGCGCGCTCAACGAGATCTTCGAGAACATCCGCGACTTCTGGGTGGCGACCGACCGCCAGGGCCGGCTCGTCGGCTGCGTCGCCCTGCACATCGTAGGCTGGGACAATTTAGCGGAGATCAAATCCCTGGCGGTAGAGAAAAAACTGCAGAGAAGGGGAGTCGGTCGCCTGCTGATCGAAGCGTGCCTGAAAGAAGCCGTCTCCCTGCAGGTCGGCGCGATCTTCGCGCTCTCCTACGTGCCGAAATTCTTTAAAAAATTCGGATTCCGGGTCGTCGCCAAATCCCGGCTTCCGCACAAGATCTGGGCGGAGTGCTGCCATTGTCCGAAATTCCCGGACTGCGGCGAGATCGCCCTCTTAAAAAAGATCTGATCAACTCACCGGAGGAAACCCCATGATGGATTATCTCTTAACGGAACAGCAGCTGATGATCCGCGACCTTTGCCGCCAGATCGCCAAAGAAAAGATCGCGCCCGTCGCCGCGGAATACGACAAGACCGAAGAATTCCCGTGGCCCATCGTCCACGCCATCGCGCAGGCCGACCTCTTCGGCGTTTCGATCCCCGAGGAGTACGGCGGATTGGGCGGCGGGATCATGGAGACATGCCTGGCGACCGAAGAGCTCTCCAAGGCTTGCGGCGGGATCACCTTATGCTTCGCGGCCTCTTATTTAGGCCTGGACCCGATCCTCCTGTTCGGGACCGATGAGCAGAAAAAGAAATACCTGCCTGACCTGGCGTCCGGGAAAAAACTGGCCGCGTTCGCGGTCACCGAACCGGCGGCCGGATCGGACGCGAGCGCCATCCAGACCACGGCCAAGAAAAAAGGCGACCATTACGTCCTCAATGGCCTCAAACACTTCATCACCAACGGGGGAGAAGCGGAGACTTACGTCGTCATCGCGATGACGGACAAGAGCAAGGGCGCGCGCGGCGCGACCGCCTTCGTCCTGGAAAAGGGGACGAAAGGGTTCACCTTCGGAAAAAAAGAGGATAAGCTGGGGATCCGCGCTTCTTCGACGAGAGAGCTCATCTTCACGGATTGCGAAGTCCCCAAAGAGAATATTCTGGGACGGGAAGGGATGGGGTTCATCGTCACGATGAAGACCTTCGATGTCTCCCGCCCGGGCGTCGCTTCCCAGGCGCTGGGCATCGCGGCCGGCGCGCTCGAAGCCGCGACGAAATACGCCCGCGAAAGGATCCAGTTCGAAAAACCGATCTCAAGCTTCCAGGGCATCCAGTGGATGCTGGCGGATATGGCGACCCAGGTCGAGGCCGCGCGCGCCCTCATCTACGCGACCGCCCGGATGATCGACTCAGGGGTCAAGAGCGTCTCCAAGGAATCCGCCATGGCCAAGCTCTTCGCCTCGGACGTGGCGATGAAGGTGACGACGGACGCGGTGCAGATCTTCGGCGGCTACGGATACATCAAAGAGTATCCGGCGGAGAAATACATGCGCGATGCCAAGATCACCCAGATCTACGAAGGCACCAACCAGATCCAGCGCAACATCATCGCGCTGGAGCTTATCAGAGAGATAGCCAAAGGATGAGAATTATCGTCTGCATCAAACAGGTCCCGGACACCGCGGACGTTCGGATCAACCCCGAAACGAACACCCTCGTGCGCGAAGGGGTAAAATCCATCATCAATCCCTTCGACATGTACGCCATCGAAGAGGCGGTCCGGCTGAAAGAAAAATTCGGCGCCAGGACCGCCGTCCTGACGATGGGGCCGCCCCAGGCGGAAGCGGCGCTGCGCGAGGCGATCTCCATGGGCATCGACGAAGCTTATCTGGCGAGCGACCGCGCTTTCGCGGGATCGGATACCCTGGCCACCAGCTACACCCTGGCGAAAGCGATCAGGAAGATCGGCGATTTTTCCATGATCCTGTGCGGCAAGCAGGCCTCCGACGGAGACACGGCCCAGGTCGGCCCCGGCATCTCCACGCATCTGGACATCCCCCAGGTCACCTACGTAAAAAAGATCGAAGAGCTCAAGGACAATGTCCTGCGCGTGGAGCGCATGACCGAGGAAGGCTTCGAGATCCTCGAGTGCCCGCTGCCATGCCTGCTGACGGTGGTCAAAGAGATCAACGAGCCTCGGCTGGCTTCGCTCAAGGGCCTGATGCGCGCCAAGAGCGCCAAGATCGAGCTCCTGACAACCCAGACCACGGACCTGGAGCTGGACCGTCTGGGCCTCAAGGGATCGCCGACCCAGGTCGTCAAGATCTTTTCGCCCGAACGCCGCAAGGGAGGAGAGATCTTCAACGCCCCCGCGCAAGATTGCGTGGATAAACTGGCCGATTATATTCACAAAAACCTTCTGACTTAATCTCCATGTCCCTTCATATCCTCGTTGATAAATGCGTCGGTTGCACCTTGTGCGTGAAGGTCTGCCCTTTCGGCGCCCTATCCATGGCCGAAAAAATAGCGGTCGCCGACATGGACAAATGCACCCTGTGCGGGGCATGCGTCGATGCCTGCAAATTCAGCGCCATTGTCCTGAAGAGGGAGAAGGTCGCGGCGGCTGAGACGCCGGCCAAGGGCGTTTGGGTCTTCTGCGAACAAAAACGCGGGGTCCTGCAATCGGTCAGTTTTGAGCTTCTGGGCAAGGGCCGCGAGCTCGCCGACAAGCTGGGAACGGAGCTGTGCGGCGTCCTTTTGGGCCACGGCGTCGAGCCCAAGGCCCAGGAGGTCATCCAGCGCGGCGCGGACGTCGTCTATGTGGTGGACCATCCGGCCCTGACGAATTTCCTGGATGACCCCTATACGGAAGTGCTGACGCGCCTCGTCAAAAAACATCACCCCGAGATCGTGCTCTGCGGGGCGACGAACATCGGCCGTTCGCTCATCTCCCGGGTCGCTGTCAAGGTCCACACGGGCCTGACCGCCGACTGCACGGGCCTGGACATCGACCCCCATAAAAAGATCCTGCTGCAGACCCGGCCGGCCTTCGGCGGCAACATCATGGCGACCATCATCACGCCCAACCACCGGCCGCAAATGTCGACGGTGCGGCACAAGGTCATGAAGGAAGCGATACCGGACGCCAAACGCAAAGGCCGGATCATCAAAGAATCTTTTGAGGAGAGCGCCTTCGCCTCCCGCACCAGGATCCTGGACATCGTCGAAGAGATCTCATCCACCGTCAATATCGCCGAGGCCGATATCATCGTCTCGGGCGGCCGCGGGATGAAAGGGCCGGAGAACTTCAAGCTCCTTGAGGACCTCGCGCGCGTGCTCAATGCCGCTGTCGGGGCCTCGCGCGCGGCGGTCGACAGCGGATGGATGCCCTAGTCCCACCAGGTCGGACAGACCGGCAAAACGGTATGCCCGAAGATCTATATCGCCTGCGGGATCTCCGGCCAGATCCAGCACCTGGTAGGGATGCAATCTTCGGATACCATCATCGCGGTCAACAGCGACCCCCACGCGCCGATATTCCAGGTCGCCTCCTGCGGCATCGTCGGCGACCTTTTCGAGGTTCTGCCGCTGCTGACCAAAAAACTCCAAGAAAGGCTCAAGTAGCCGTGTACTTCAAAAAACTCGAGATCACAGGATTCAAATCTTTCGCGGACAGGACGGCGCTTCACTTCGAGCCCGGCATCACGGCGGTCGTCGGCCCCAACGGCTGCGGCAAGAGCAACATCTTCGATTCGATCCGCTGGTGCCTGGGCGAACAGTCCATCAAGTCCCTGCGCGGGGCAAAGATGGAGGACGTCATCTTCAACGGCACCGAACATGTGCCGCCCCAGAACCTGGCCGAAGTCTCCCTGACCATTTCCAACGAGGCCAAGATCCTCCCCATCGAATACGACGAAGTGACCA
>JBFZAX010000078.1:0-3072 GCA_041308805.1 Candidatus Omnitrophota bacterium
CTCCGGGTTTAAAAAAGAGACGGTTGAATTTCTTGATGCGCCGCTCAAGACGGGGACGAGCAGAAAATTCTCGATCGCCACAGGGCCTTCCACGGGGGCTTCGTTTTCTTCCCAGGGAGAAGCGGATCCCGCGACCCAAAATCTGATCTTCAGTTTTCCCCTGGGCAGCTCCCACCAGGGGTTATCATTGAGCGCCACTTGGAACCATCGGCCCTGGTCGGGGTCGGCCAGATACCAGGCATTTTCGATCGCGCGGGAGCCGTAGTATTTGCGGCCTTTGGCATCTTCAGCTTCGACAAAAAGGACAGGAAAAGCTTTCCTCCAATCATGGTACGCATAAGCCATGAGGGTGTAATTTCCCGTTTCGGGGACGGCCAGGCTTATTTCGGCGCTTTCCCTTTCGCGGTCGACGGAGAGCGCCCGTCTGTTCGCGATGACTTGCTCGGACCAGTTTCCTTTGGCTCCGGCCGCGTTGACCACCAGGCCTTTCTCGGCCCAGGCGACAGCGGGGAGAAGAAGCAAGAGGAAGAAGAGGGAGATGTTAAGGCGTATTTTCTTCATTTGGCATTTCCGGGTAGACCCCGTCGTCGGACGTCTCCCAGCCCATCTGAATGTCCTCGAGCCGCTCTCCCACCACCGCTATCCCGGAGGCATCCAGGGAGCCTAATCCCTGTTCCTGCGCCATGCGGATGTGGTGGACGTACCAGGGAGCTCCCTTCGTCGGATCGTCAGGGACGGGGGTCCAGTCTTTGCTGATGAGCCGGGTGGCTGTCGCATCCGTTGCCACGGGGTCGGTGCCGGCCAGGACGAGGAAGCCGCCGATCCGCCGGCTGAGGTCGACGGCCTTGCCCCCGAGATAGAGCGAAGCGCCCCTGCTTTCCATCCCGTAGGCGCCGCTGACGACCACGAGGTCCGGACTCAGGGCCTTATTGATATCGACGATGACCTGATGAAGGCCCGCCTCATGGAGCTTATAGCGAGGTTCCCCGTAAAAGATCGAAGGCATGATCCCCATGAAATTTTTCATCCCGAGGCTGACGGGAGAAGGCTTGTGGTGGGTTTTTAGGGAGGGGATCGAAATGACGACATCCGCTTCAGCGACGACGTTGGGGATCGCCAGGTGCCCCAGGCTCGTCCTGGATGGGACGAAGGTGAAATAGGTCGTGAAATCCATCAGATTGATAAGATAGACCTTGGTCCCGTATTTTTTGTTGATCCGTTCGATCAGGGGCTCGACCTGGGCGCCTTCCTTGCCTTCTTCGCCGCCGAAGTTGATCCGCGGCGGCCGCTCGACCCATTCCCCGATGATGACTTCCTTGGCCCCGGCCTTCACGCACTCTTCGGCAACGCTGGCGACGACCTGCGGGTGCGAGATCTCCCCGGCCGTCACGGGGTCGTGGCCGTCGAGACCCCCGGTGATGTAGTTCGGTTTGATGAAGACCTTGTCGCCCGGTTTGACGATCTTTTTCATCCCGCCGATCCTGTTGATCGCCTCTTCGGTCATCGCATAGAGATCCGAGCCTTTCACGATGGAGACTTCCGAGGAGACGATCTTTTTTTCGCGCGCTTTCAGGAGGACAGAGGCCGTGTCTCCCGAATAGATCCTCGGGGTCGCGTCGTTTGTGGGCGCGGAGGGTTGCTCGCCCAACGCCGCCTCTTCCCTGGGGATGAACCTCAGCAGGGCCAGCGCGGCCATGAGGAGCTTGGCGAGGGTGGAGAGGAGGTGAGTGTATTTAGGTTGTATGATGGGTCTCAAGGTTTCAAAGTCTCGAGGTCTCACGTAGTCTATAGTCGATAGTCTATGGTCTATGGTCAAAGCCGAAAAGCCTCATCGTTTGGCTTCGGCCTTTTTCCATAGACAATCGACCATTGACCATCGACTATAGACTAATTGTTCATTGTTGATTTTTTTCGCTCCTCACTCAAACACATAATACCTATTCACCTGAAAATACGTGTGCCACTGACGCGGCAGCTCTTGTTCTTTCCTGAGGCGGTAGACTTGTTTCAACCGTTCGATCAGCGCGTTGTTGAGCGCCAGGGGGTCTTCGTTGTAAAAGACCCAGATCCGGTTCCCGGCGTTTTTTTCCGCGGCGATCTTGGGCAGCAGAAGGCCGAGCTGCGCGGCGGCAAAGGCGGGGTTTCCCTCAAGCCCTTCTTTCGGAATATAGCCGCCGGATATCTCTTCGGGATAGGAGAGGCATTTATCCCGAGGCGGCATGTAATAAGCGACCGCCAGATAAGACTGGTTGGTGAAGACGAGGATATCCTGCGGGCCGGCTTCGGTTTTGATGAGGGTTGCGATGTCTTTGCTGTTTCCTTTTTGATACAGGAAATAATACACCGGGAGGGTCAGCGCCGTCAGCAAGACGATAAGGGCGGCCGACAGATTTTTCAGCCAGGGCCGGGGGAGCCGGTCCAGCCCCAGGCTCGCGAGGAGGATGAAAAATGGGTAGCCCATGATATCGTATCTTCCCGGAACGTATATCGCGACGACGGTCCGGGAGATGAGAAAAGGCAGGAGGGTGCAGAATACGAGGTTGATGACCATCAGGTTTTTCGCATCCTTCGTCCTGTCGTCTTCTTCTTTGCGCAGGAGAGCTTTGATGAAAAAGAAAGCGAAGAGAGCCATCAGGATATAGAGGGCAGCCTTGACCGTCGGCGTCTGCGGCATGTGCCAGCCCAGCAAGGCGTAGTGCTTGAACGTCTGTTCCAGCCCTTGGGGGATCCGGCCGATCCACGGGTTCATCTGCCGGCCTAACTGTTGCCCGAATATCACGAAGCGGGGGATGAAGAAGAGCAGGATCGTCGCCGAGGTGGCGGCGAATCTTCCCGTTAAGCGGCGGTATCTGTCGCGAAAGGAGAGGAAGAAAACCCCGTTGGCCAGGAACGGGAAGAGGCCGTAACTGTGGACGTAGAACATCAGGATCGCGATCAAGGCATAGGCCGACCAGTAGCGCTTTTTTTCTTTGGTCAGCGAGAGAAAGAAGAGATAGCCGGAGAGCAGGCATAAGAGGGTCAGGAATGTGTACTCCCTGGCCTCCTGGGAATAATAAATGATATAAGGAGAGA
>JBFZAX010000079.1:0-2726 GCA_041308805.1 Candidatus Omnitrophota bacterium
ATCCGAAGACCTTCGCTATCCAGAAGTTCCCCCGCCTGGCCAAAGGCGTCTCCCCCTGGTTCGGGATCCAGACGAGCCGGGTCAGCGGCGACGAGCATGAGTTCTACGGGGTCAGGGAATACAAATCCGGCGACCCCATCAAGAAGATCCATTGGCTCACCTCCGCCCGCAAGAACAAGCTGATCGTCAAGCAATTCCAGCAGCGCGTCTACTACCGGGCGACCATCTTATTCAACCTCGAAAAGGAAAAGAACTACGGCTTCGGAAGGGAGAGCGTCGCGGAATATACCGTCAAGATCGCCGCGTCCGTCGCCAAATATTTCGTCGAACATGACGTGTCGGTCGAGCTCGTCGCTCACGCGGGGGAGGTCTGCCATATCCCTTTCAACAGGGGGCCGGAGCATCTGGAAGACATCCTCGGCTTTCTCTCCGCCGCTCAGGCCGGCAGCCGCGTCAGCCTCGCGCAGGTCTTCGACGAGTTTTCGGAGCGCGTCCATTCGGATTCCAGCCTCGTCGTGATCATGGTCGACAAGGATTGGGAATATCTTTCGACCATGATGTCGATCGAGAGCAGGAACGTCTTCCTGGTCCCGTTGGTCCTCGTTTCTTCGTCTTTCTTGGACAGGTCCGATAAGCGCAACGCCATCGAGAGCGCGAAGATGAGCCTCCCGGAGGAATTCAGCTCTCCTCCGATCTTTTTCGCCTGCGGGGACCGCCTGGAAGAACCCTTTATGCTATGAGGAAGATAGAAGGGAAAGAGAGATATTTCCTCGTCGAGTTCCTCCTGACTTTTTTTCTCGCGCTGGGGACGGTCTTCCTGTTCCAGGAGTTCCCCCGGGATCTGAAGTCCTATGCGGCCTTCGGGTTGGTCTGCGGTTTTGGGTTCAGCTGGTTTAACCGGGACAAGCGCACCGCCCTCATAAAGACCTTCACGGTGGCAGGGACCCTGGGGTGCGGCGTCTGGTTCGTCTACGCCGCGAAGAATTCCCCTCTCCAGTATAAAGACCTCGTGTCGCTGGCCGTCAAGACGGGTTTCCTGTTGCAGGTCATCCTCAGCTTCGACTGCTATAACGGCCCTGTCCTGTTTTTTATCCGAACGGTCAATCTTGCCGCTTTTTTGTGTTTTCCTCTTTTTGTCAAGTGGGGGGATGGTTTTTCGGTCGCCCTCTCGCTGGTTTATTTTGCCTTTTGGGCGGCGCTCTTGAGAGCCGGTCACCACGGTTTCCTCGATCTCTCGAAGGAGAAGAGGCCGCTTCTTTCCGCCGGAGTCCCGCTGGTCTTTTTTTCGGTCAGCGTCTGGCTGTCTTTTTCCTTGTTCCAGCACGTCGACCTGAAGCAGATCGAGAAGATCGGTTTTCTGCCGTCCGAAGGCGACGGTCGGGAGATCATGCGGGAAAAGGGAGAGGTCTTGGAAAAAGAGTTCTACGATCTTCAGGACAGCCTTTTCACGGAATTGGCCGGCCTTTCGGGACAGAAAGAAACGAAAAAGGAGATATTCCGTCTCTTTGACGATCTCATGGATGAAAGCCTTAGCGTGGCGCAAGTCGAGCGGGCGCAGGATGGGCTGATCGATCTTTTGAAGAGGCCGGGGCCCGGCCTGGACAGAGGCGATGAGAAGAGCATCGCGTTGAAGCTCAATGATTATGTGGACAAGAAGATCGTGTTGGGCCTCAATAAACACAAAAGCGACGCCCAGGACCAGCTGGACGATGCTTCTTTCAGCCTGCGGGAGCGCCGGGAGATCTCAAGCGAGATCGAAAAGATCCAGAGAGCCCGCGGCCACCGCGCGTTGATCCAGCATGAAAAAAAATCAAGAGAGGCCATCGAGGGTTCCCGGGCCTCGGAGCCCGTCAAGCAGGCGTTGAAAAAGACGGTTCGGCGCATGAAAGGTTTCAGGGCCCTTCAGCTTTACCGTCAGAGGCTCACTTATTTGGAGGAAAAGATCGCTTCGGTTGAGGAGCCGCTGCGGCAGGAGCTCGCGGCCTTATTGGCGGAGATAGACGGCATTGAAAAGATATCCGATCTGGAAGGGGCGCAGGGAGACCTGCAGAGCTTCCGAAGCGTCCTGCCTTCTGACCGCGATGATCTCCTCGATCAGATAGAGGAGCTTCTGGCCCTGAAGGCCGAATTGTTCCTGGAGGCGCAGGGCCAGGCTGTCAACGACGAGTTGGACGCGCTCAGGGAAGACGAGCCTCAGCTGCAGGTCGCAAAAAACGACCTGGAAGATATTTTGAGCGCGCAGGATTCCGATGAGTTCTCCCGCGGGATCTCGGGGTTCCAGGGCAAGGTCAAGGGCGCGTCGCAGGGATTCAACGACGTGCTGGAAGCCAAAAGTCGCGCTTTCATCGCGCAGAGCGAGGCCCGGGTCAGGAAGCGGCTGAAGGAAGCCGTCCTCACCGACGGCAGCAAAAAGATCGCGGAGGATTTCGCAAGGCTGGGGTCGGTCCGCGAGGTCGACCAGTTGTTCATCCGCGTCGAGAAGCTTAAGGAGGAGATCGAAAAGTCTTCGCAGGAGGGTTTGATCGCCAAAGACAGTAAAGACGATCTCATCAAGGAGGCGGAATATATCAAGGACGTCATTTTCTGTAAACTCGATGCGCTCGGAAAAGAAGGGGAGCTGATGGGCTCTGGCGGCCCCGGGCAAGAGGCCCTGGAGATCCCGGAGGAGGCGTTCCTGGCAAAGATCAAGATCGTTCCCGATCTCATCGAAGTGGCCTTGGGAGAGG
>JBFZAX010000080.1:0-6007 GCA_041308805.1 Candidatus Omnitrophota bacterium
TCATTGAAATCCTCGATAGGATGCTGCTGCGTGACGGCCTGATCGTGATTTCCCGCCACGCAAGAAGCTTTCAGCTCGCGGATCTTCGCCAGGCAGGCGGACGGGTCCGCGCCATAGCCGACGGCATCCCCCAAGAAAACGACCTGATCGACCGTGCGCTTGTCAAGATCTGCGCAGACCGCCTCCAGGGCCTCGAGATTACCGTGGGCATCCGAAATAACGGCATAGCGCACGGGCGCCTCCTTAAAAACGGACGCTGAACCCCTTGAATTCCCCGCGGGCCTCTTCCCAGGAGACCTTCTTGTCCTGGATGTATCCTGAGAAGTGTTCTTCCAGGCGTGCCAGAAAATCGCGCAAGGCCTGATCGGGAGCTTCAGCGACGACTTCGACCTCTCCGGACTTGAGGTTCCTGACCCAACCCATCACGCCCAGGGAGTGCGCCACCGATTCGGCGGTAAAACGGAACCCGACCCCCTGGACCCGGCCGCTGAAGACAACGTGCAGGCGATTGTTCATCGAGGAAAAACGGAAGAGAAAATAAATCGGGGGAGCGGGACTTGAACCCGCGACCTCATGGTCCCGAACCATGCGCTCTAGCCAAACTGAGCCATCCCCCGGGTCAACCGATGCCGCAAAAATCCAAATTGGAAGATTTAGTTTATCACAAACAGGCAGGAATAACAATCGGCAGAAAAGCCGCCCCTTTTCACGCGGCAGGACCCCTCTTCATCAGCATGTCGACCTCGACATTGACGCGGCTTCCCGCGGCTTTGCCCTTGAGAACGGTCGTCCGCAGCGTCTGCGGCAGGACATACACGCTGAATCCGCCGCCGCGCGCATCCACGACCGTCAGGCTGATCCCGTCGACCGAGATCGACCCTTTGACCTTGATGAACTTCAGACAGGCGGACGGGACAGCGACCCGGAACTCCAGGTTTCCGCGGAAAACCCTCTTCGAGCGGATCATCCCCACCGCGTCGACATGTCCGGTCACGAAATGGCCGCCGACGCGGTCACCGACCTTCAGCGCCCGCTCCAAATTGACCTCTTGCCCGGGGCGCAGGGCCTTGAGCGTCGTCGCGCGCAAGGTCTCAGGCATCATCTCAAAGGCCAGCCGCCCGGGCCAGCGCCGGGTCACGGTCAGGCACGCGCCGTCCACCGCGATGCTGTCGCCGACCTTAACATCATCGGCGACCTTAGAAACGGCGATCTCGACGACCGTCACGCGGCCCTTTTTGTGGATCGTCCGGATCCGGCCAATCTCTTCGATGATTCCGGTAAACATATCAGCCTAGTCTATGGTCAATGGTCTATAGTCAATTGTCTATGACCAAACGGTGGGTCTCAAGATCTCAAGGTCTCAAGGTTACAGGCTCAGGATATCGAGGACAACGAGGATATCGAGTCTAGGGGGGATATCCAGGATATTGAGGTTATCCAGGGACAACGACCTTGATCTCCCGGCCCTTGATATCCAAGATACCCTCGGTATCCCCAACAGACCCGATACCCTCGATTTCCCGGATACCCTGTTCTAGAAAATATTTTCAGTTTTGACAATAGACTATCGACCATCGACTATAGACTACACTAAGACCTTGAGACCCAGCTACTTAGAATACTCTAGCCGTCCCTGGATCAACAGGTCCCTGCCCACCTTTTCAATTCCAACATCCCGCAAATGAATAGCTTGGGAAATCCGCCGGATACCCTGCCCGCCGACCGAAGAGAGCGCATTCCGGCCGCCGATGATCAGGGGGGCTATGAAAAAAAGAGCCCGGTCCGCCAGGCGTCTGTCCAAAAACGCTCCCGCCGCCTCAGCGCCCCCCTCCACCAAAACGTTCCTGATCTCCCGCCGATGCAACTCACGCAGAAGGCGCCCCAGGTCTACGCGGCCGCCTTGGCCGGCTGCGTAAAATATCTGCGCGCCTTTTCGCCGCAACGCCCGCTCTCTATCGGCGTTCTTGCGGGCCGCCGCGATCAATACCGGCTGGCCGGTCTTCAGCAGACGCGCGTTCAAAGGGGTCTGCAACGAAGAGTCCAGGATCACCTTGGTCCACCGATGGCCCCGATCTGCCGGCTCCAGCTGCGGATCGTCCTTGCGGACGGTATGGACGCCCACGACGATCGCGTCGTAAAACCTCCTGAGGCGATGGCTGAACGCGCGGGCGCGCGCCGAGGTGATCCACTTCGATTCTCCCGCGGCGGTCGCGATCTTTCCGTCGATGGATTGCGCCAGCTTGACCGTGACCAGCGGCCGGCCAAGGGTCATCGCCCGGATAAACGGCTCGTTGATCCCGCGGACCTCTTTCTCAAGAACACCGACCCGGACCCGGATGCCTTCAGACCGCAATCGACGCAGTCCCCTGCCTTTTGTCAGAGGATTGGGATCGACCATCCCGACGCATACCTCCCGGATCCCGGAATCGACGATCCGGTCCACGCACGGCGGGGTCCGCCCATAATGCGCGCACGGCTCCAGAGTGCAGAAAAGCGTCGCTCCGCGAGCCCTGTCGCCGGCTTGTTTCAGCGCGATGACTTCCGCGTGCGGCCCGCCGGCGCGGCAATGATACCCTTTCCCGACGATCCGGCCGCTCTTGACCACCACCGCCCCCACCAAAGGATTGGGAAAGGTCCTGCCGCGGGCCTTCAGCGCCTCCTGCAACGCCAACCTCATCCCGTAAACCTTCAGATACGGCATTGAACCTCTTTAAGCTTTTCGACGTAACTGTAGGGAACCTTGACCAGGCCTAAAAGGACCTTCTCTTTGGCCTGTCCGTGGCAATCCGAACCTCCGGTAACCACGAGGCCGAATTTCTCGGCGATCTTGATATATTCCTGCGTCTGATAATCGGAGTGCTCGGCGTAAAACGCCTCGATCCCCATGATGCCCGCCTTGACAAAATCGGCGATGAGCGAACGGTCGCCTAAGGTATACGGATGCGCCAGCACCGGGACCCCTTTGACGCGCAACAGGTGATCGATCGCCTGGCGGGGCGTCATCTTGAACTTCCCCACATACGCCGCGCCCCGGTCGCCGATAAAACGGGCAAAGGCCTCCTGGATCGAACCGACAGCCCCTTCCTGGAGGAGGGCGCGCGCGACATGAAGCCGGCCGACGCTGCCCGAGCCGGCCATGGCCAGGACTTTTTCCGCAGCGAGGGCGACTCCCAATTTTTTCAATTTTTCGCAGATCTCGAAGACCCGCCGCACGCGCACTTCCCGCATCCCCTCCAGCATCTTCAGGAAAACGGCGTCAGCGGGATCGAACAAATATCCCAGGATATGGATCTCCTGACCGGCGGCTTCCGCGGTCAGCTCGATTCCGGTGAGGACCTCGATGTCCGTTGCGGCCGCGCGCCGGGCGCGGTCAATGCCTTGCACCGAATCATGGTCTGTGACGGAGATACAGGCGAGCTGGGCTTCGCGGGCCCGGGCGACGAGCTCTTCGGGCGAAAAAGTCCCGTCGGAAAAATAGGTGTGCAGATGCAGGTCGGCCGATCTCATGGCGCGGCCGGGCGCCGGACCTTGTTGATCTTATCGAGGACGCCGTTGACGAACTTGCCGGAATCGAGATCGCCGTACTTCTTGGCGAGCTCCACCGCCTCATTGATGGCCACCTTCGGAGGGATATCATTGCGGAACATAAGCTCGAATCCCGCAAGCCTCAGGACATTGCGGTCGACGGTCGCCATGCGATCCAGGTGCCAGTTCGTAGCATACTGAGAGATCTCCCGGTCGATCTCTTCCCGGCGCTCCCAGATCGAAAGCGCCAGCTCCCGGGCGTAGTCGCGCACCGAGGAATCTTCCTGGGCAGAGACCTCCATGGCAAAAAACTCGTCGACCAGCTCCTTGGCATCGACCTGCGTGACATCCGCCTGGTAAAGGATCTGCAGCGCCAGCTCGCGCGCCTTTGTCCTCTTTCTCATGATGACCTTTCTTCGGGAAACCTCCGGGATCTCACAGGACATCCAACAGGTTCACCATCTCGATGGCGTTAAGCGCCGCGTCCTTGCCTTTGTTGCCTCCCTTGACGCCGGCGCGCTCCATCGCCTGCTCCGTCGTGTCGGCCGTGATGACGCCGAAGATGACCGGCAGACCTGTCTCCAGCGACACGTGCGCCACGCCCTTGGCCGCTTCATTGGCCACGAAATCGAAATGCGGGGTATCGCCGCGGATCACCGTCCCCAGGCAGATGACCGCGTCGAACTTCTTGGACTTCGCCAGGCGCAGGGCGACGGTCGGGATCTCGAACGCCCCCGGCACCCAGGAGATCTCAACCTCGGCCTCCTTGGCGCCGTGGCGCTTCAAGGTATCGCAGCATCCGTCCACGAGCGACTTCGTGACGAAGTCGTTGAACCGCGACGCCACGACGGCGAAACGCTTGTTCTTGACGATCAGGCTTCCTTCATTAATCTTCATCATCGTATCCCTCCGGTTGAGTTGATGCTCCATAGAAAAGTCGATAGTCTATAGTCGATGGTCTATTGTCTATAGAAAGGATCGAAGTCCGGGGTCAGAAGTCGGAAATCCGAAGATCGAAACTCGGATCGACGTGGGGACCCTGTTCAGCAGACAATCAGAAATTTTTTGCCACGTCGTTTGAATAGTCTGCAAGGCTTTATGTCGAGCGAGCGGCCGGAACTGACCGGTCACTCCAAGAGTTGCGGGAATTCCGGCCTGCCTGTCTCGCCGTTAGGCAAAAGCACCGGTCTCCCACAACAGGACTAACGGCGAGCAGGCATCGAGCGAGACATAAACCGCCGCAGACGGAAAAAAATTTCGTCTGCGGAACAAGGCTCCCGCGGCGAGCCGATGAGTTAGATTTATATGAAAAAGAAGATTTTCATTCTCTACGCAACAGCTGGGGCGGGGCATAAGAAGGCCGCGGAGGCGATCTTCCGCTCCATCAAGGACCCTGAGACCGAGTTGAAATTGCTGGATATCGTCACCTTCATGTCGCCGTGGAACAGGCGCCTTTACTCCGACGGATACACTTTCCTTATCAGCCGCCTGCCTTGGCTCTGGGGTTTCTTGTATTGGGCTTCCGATACGCCCTGGCTAAGGCTGCTGAACAGGCACCTGCGGCGTTTTAGCAATGCCCGCCTTTGTTTTCCTCTTTTGAAATTCCTGTGTCAAGAGCGGCCCGATGTCGTGGTCTCGACCCAATTCCTCGCCTCGGAGATCGCTTCCTATGCGAAACAGAAGGCAGGCCTGAAGTCGCGGCTGATCACCGTTGTCACGGATTTCGGCGTCCATGATTTCTGGCTGTCGCCCGAAACGGACATTTACTGCTGCGCCAGCGAGATGACAGCCGACATCCTCAGGGGCAAGGGGGTTCCGGCCGAAAGGGTCCGGGTCACCGGCATCCCTGTCGACGAGAAGTTCAATTTTTCCCTTTCCCGGGAACAGGTTCTTTCGGAACTGGGGCTTTCCCCTGAAAAATTCACGGTCTTGATAGCCACCGGCGGGATCGGTGTCGGCCCAATCGAGGAGATCGCCGGATCCCTCAAGGACGAAGCCCAGCTTTTGATCGTCTGCGGCCATAATGAGAGCCTGCGCAAACGCCTGGAGGCCAAAAACCATCCCCAGATACGGCTTTTTGGTTTTATCGATTACATGGAACGGCTGATGGCCGCATCGGACCTGATGGTGACGAAGGCAGGCGGCCTCAGCGTGACCGAAGCCCTTGTCAAAGGCCTCCCGATGACATTCTTCTTTTTGATCCCTGGGCAGGAAACGATCAATGCCCGGACCTTGTCCGCCGGCCGCGCTGGCGTCATCGCTACGACCCCCCGAGAGATAGCTAGTCAGGTTCTTAAATTCAAAGATGCCCGGGAATTGGCCCAGGAATACAAAAAGAATTGCCTCGCTTTCGCCAAGCCTCATTCTTGCCAAGAGATCATCGCGCTTATCTAATCTCATGAAACCCCTGATCGCCGTAGTCGCCATCCCTATCTCATCCGCTTTGGATGAGCCCTTTGATTATTCCGTCCCTGAAGAATTC
>JBFZAX010000081.1:0-10294 GCA_041308805.1 Candidatus Omnitrophota bacterium
TCTCGACCTGGGGACTTTCCTGAGAGAATATTTGTTGCAGAAAAATGAACGGGTTCAAAAATAATCGCGGTACAGATTGACGACATAATCGGCCAGGCCCGCCAATTTGCTCTTGCCTTTCGCGTGGAACTCCAGCGTCCCTTCCCGCAAAAGGTTCGAGCGCAAGGCCAAGAGGCCTATCGCCGACGCGCACACCGGGATCCGGGAGACGGGAATATCGGTGCGCCCCTTGATCAGCCCCATTTTGACGGTCGCCCCCAGGCCTTTCTCCATCTTCTCCAAAAGACCCTCCACCAGGCTCAGGCCTCCGGTCACGACGACCGGCGCGGCGGCGAGGCCGCTGACGCCGCTCTCGAAAATGACGCTGCGCAGCGTCGCGATGAAACGGTCGATCTCCGGCTCGACCACCGAGACCAGCTCCTTTTTGGAGATCGCCCGATAGGCGTCCTGAGTCTTGATCATCACCTCTTGCCCGTCGGCCGGATCGCTGTCCAGCTCCAAAGCGCCCTCCTTGATCTCATCAGCCAGATCGGCGGAAACGCGGAAATAGTTCGCGATGACCTCGGAGAGGTTTTTGCCGCCGAAAGAGAGCGTGTGGATCCGCCGGGGAAAACCATCCTTAAAAAGGAGCACTCCTGTCAAGGCTTCCCCGATATCGACCAGGATGGCGCCCCTCTCCTTCTCTTCCTGAGAAATGACGGCTTCGGCCGCCGCGACCCCCGAGTAAGCCACTTGGACGATATCCACGCCCGTCTGCGCCACCGCCTTGACGATATTCGCCACGTAGCCGCTTTCCGCGCAGACCAATAAGAGGTCCATCTCGAAGCGCCGGCCGTGCAATCCTAACGGGTTGAAGGTCGCGTGATGGCGGTCGACGGAATAGCCCTGCGGATATTCGTGGAAAAGGTGCTCGTTAAGGTCAAGCCCCAGATGGCGCGCCTGGCGGCGCAGCCGCTCCACGTCGCGGCGCGTGATCGAGCGCGTGCCGTGCTCGGCGAGAGCCACCGCGGCGACGCTGTTGCGCGCCACGATATAATTGCCGTTGATGCTGAGGGCCACTTCGGCGATCTTACGGCGGCTGCGGGCTTCCATCTTCTGGATGACGCCCGCAACGGCGTCGCTGAGGGCCGCCAGATCGCTGACGACGCCCTTGAAGATCCCTTTCGACGCCCCCATCTCGATCCACAGGGGACCCGGGCCGGCCACTCCCTGACGGCCGGCTGCCGAAAGGACGATGTTCCTAGAGCCGATATCCAGGGCGTAAAGAAGCCGCTCATCCGGCCGGGACGCAAAGGCATTGCGCAATGTTCGGTTCATGGTCAGGCCTTTGGCTTGCTGCTCTTCGTGGCGATGACAGGCTCTTTGGAGCGCAGGTCGATATAGCGCAGCTGCGCGAAGCCTTCGGCATCGATGCTGCGCAGGATAGACGGCAAGAGGGCGAGCCGGCGGGTAAAATCCTTGTCGCCGATCCTCACCTGAACCCCCTCGTTGAGATAAAAAGAAAGGTTAGCCGGATCCGAAGCGTCGATCTTCGTCACCCGGACACTGGTCTCTTTCATCAGGCCCGCGGAGACCGAAAGACGGCCGGCGCGCGCCCGCAGCAGCTCCGCCAACGATAACGCCCGGTCAAGCCCCGGGGTCCTGTACGTGACGCCGACCTTGAGGCGTATCAACCGGTTCTCCAGACCCGCGATCATTGGCAGCTCCGCGGGGTCCTGAGGCCCCCGGATCCCCACGACGACCCCTTCGGCGTCCATCAGATAATCCGCCTCCCGATGCAGGACCGCGACGGGCACGCGCTCGCGCGCCTCGATGAGCAGCTCGGACGGCAGGATGCGCGTCACGCGGATATCGCGCAGCGTCGGATAGCGCCCCTGGATCTGCGCCGCCTGGCGCTCGACGTCCAATGAGAAGATGTTCGCGCCCACGGCCTCCCGGCGCAGGGAATCGATATAGCGGCTGTCGGCGATCCCTTGCGCGCGCAGGCTTTTGATCTTGAAATAGTCCGACGTCGTCACGTAGTAACGCACGCCGTGATAAAGCGCCACGCCGGCCAGGGCCAGCGCCAGCACGGGCAAAAAGACGAGCAGCCACAGGGAAACGGCGGCAGGCCCGCTTTTCTTACTCTTTGCCATTATCCCTCCACGCCAATTGGACCAGCTGAACGCACAGGTCCTCAAAAGAGAGGCCCGCCGCCCGCGCCGCTTTCGGAAAAAGGCTGACGGACGTCATGCCGGGGATCGTATTGACCTCCAAAATGACCGGGATGCGGCCCTCTTTCAGGATGATGTCGATGCGGGATAAATGGCGGCACCCCAGGGCGCGATACGCGGCCAGGGCGTCGCGCTGGACGGTCTCGGCGACCTTCGGATCCAGGTCTGCCGGCACGCGGTATTCCGTCGACCCCTTTTCATACTTCGCCTGAAAATCGAAAAAACGGCTCTTGGGAATGATCTCTACGACCGGTAATGTCCGCTGGTCCAAGACCGACACCGTCAGCTCGCGCCCTTCGATGAACTCTTCCGCGAGGGCGATGTCGCCGAAGCGCAGCGCGCTCTCCAGCGCCGGCCGCAACTGGCTGCGTGAATCCACCAGCGCGATACCGATGCTCGAGCCTTCGCTGCGGGGCTTAACGACGAGGGGATATCGCCACCACCCGCTGGAAAGGAGCGTCGACCGGCGCCCCAAGGCGCGCGTCCGCGGCACCTGAAGCCCCGCCTTTGCGAACGCGCGGCGGGACAGAAGCTTGTCCATGGCCAGGCGGCTCGCGGCCTCGCCGGGCCCGGTAAACGGGATGCCGATCTTCCCGAGGATGCGCTGCAGCGCGCCTCCCTCGCCGAAACCGCCGTGCATGGCCACGAAGACGATGTCGATCCCGTTCTTAAAGATCAGCCGCCGGACCTCTTGCTCCGTATCTTCCTGCATGTCCAAAGCGACAGCCGTGACGCCCGCCGCCGCCAGGGCCTCAACAACAGCCGCGCCCGAGCGCAAGGAGATCTCGCGCTCCGAGGAACGGCCGCCCATCAGGACTCCCACGCGCCGGCTTTCAGCTGACAAATTCAACCTCGGGTTGCAGATTAATTTGAAAACGATTATACACTCTTTTACGCACGATTTCCATCAACTTCAGCACATCGGCGCTGGTCGCCCGGCCCACATTGACGATGAAATTCGCGTGCCGGTCGCTGACTTGAGCGCCGCCGACCCGCAGCCCCTTGAGACCGCAACGGTCGATAAGCTTTCCGGCCGGCTGCGCCGGGCTCGGGTTCTTGAAAAAACTGCCGGCACTCGGATAGCGCCAATCCTGCCGCGCGAGCCGCTGGACCAGGATATTTTTCAGCCGGGCCTCCGCCGCCGAACGGGCGGCGCGCTCCAGCCGCAACTGCGCCCTAAGGATGACGCAGCCCTTCAACGAAGAGCGACGATAGCCGAATGCTATCTCGCTGCGAAGAAAACGGCGCGCCCTTCCCCGGTCGTCCAGCACCTCCACCCAATCCACGATATCCTTTATCTCCCGGTAAGAAGACGCGTCCTCGAGGTCCCGTCGCGCCCCGGCATTCATCGCCAGGACCCCGCCGACCGTCCCGGGGATCCCCGCTAAAAACTCATAACCGGCCAAAGACCGCAGGCTCAAGACCGAGATGAGCCGGCCGATCCGCGCTCCGGCCCCGACGACAACCTTCGTCCCGGTTACCCGAACACGACAAAAATCCGGCGCCGCCAGGCTCACGAAGACCTTATCGACGCTGCCGTCAGCGACCAGCAGATTGCTCCCGCACCCGATGACAAAAACGGGGAGCGAAGAACTCCGGCAGCTCAAAAATAACGCCAGCTCTTCGCGCGTGCGGGGCTCGAACCAATAACGGGCCCTGCCGCCGATCCGAAAGGTCGTCTGCGGCGAAAGCGGCTTGTCAACCTTGACTCGACGCGCGAGCCATTTGGGCAAATTCATCGCTGATCCGTGTGATGTCGCCGGCGCCGAGGAACAGAACAAGGTCCCCGGGCTCCGTTATTTTTTTCAGTTCCCGGACAATGGCGTCCTTCGCCACGTACGCGGCCGGACGGCCCGTGCGCCGCTGGATCTCTTCGGCCAAGAGGACCGCGCTGACCCCCTCGAGCGGCGGCTCCCCGGCCGGATAGATGTCCGTCAGCAGCAAAACGTCGCTGTCGCCGAAGCTCCCGCAAAAACTTTCCCAGAGCAAATGGGTCCGCGAAAAACGGTGAGGCTGAAAAACAACCACGAGACGCCGGCGCGAACACCTTTTGGCCGCTTCCAACGTCGCCCGGATCTCGGTCGGATGGTGCCCGTAATCATCCACGACCATGGTCCGCTCGTCCTCATATTTGACCTGGAACCGGCGCTCGACCCCTTTAAAAGAGCCCAAGGCCTCGGCGATCTTGTCAAAATCGATGCCCAGCTCGACCCCGAGCGCGATGACAGCCAGCGCGTTGAGGACATTGTGACGGCCCCGCAAGGGCACGCTCACGCGGCCCAGCTCTTTATCCCGGCGCCAGCAGACGAAGGCGATATGGCTGCCGGCCAGATCCATATCCCGCGGATAGTAATCCGCGCCGGGAGCCAGGCCGAAACTCTGCGCTCGAACGCCGCAGGCAACGACCAATTCCTTGAGCACGGCATCGGCTTCCCAAAAAAAGACGCACCCCTCCGGCTTGGTCCGGCGCAAAAAGACGGCGAACGCCGAAAGGAGCGCCTCGCGGGTCTTGTAGAAATCCAAATGCTCCTCGTCGATGTTCGTGACAATGGAGTAGGTCGGGGTGTAACACAAAAAGGACCCGTCGCTCTCGTCGGCCTCGGCGACGAAATAAGGGCTCTGCCCGAACTTCGCGTTATCGCCGTCCTCGCGCAGGATCCCTCCCACCGCAATGGTCGGCTCAAGCCCCGCGTGCAAGAGCAGCTTGGCCGCCAGCGACGAAGTGGTCGTCTTTCCGTGGGCGCCGGCGACCGTGATGACGCGCTTATCGGACATCAGCTCGCACAGGAACTCCGCCCGCCTCAAGACAGGGATCCCCGCGGCGCGGGCCGCTTGCAGCTCAGGGTTGTCCGGCCGGATCGCCGAAGAGTACACGACGAGGTCCGCCCCCTGCACATGACGCGCGTCATGGCCCACCGCCACTTGGGCGCCCAGCGACGCCAGCCGCCGGGTGATCGCGGATTCCCTGACATCCGATCCCGCCACGGCCTCTCCGCGCTCAAGCGCCAGATGGGCGATGCCGCTGACACCGATCCCGCCGATCCCGATAAAATGGACGCGCCGTTTTTTTTCTGACATGAAACTAGTAACGCCTTCCTCCCGAAGGCCTCAGAGACTTCTCCCACTCGCCGGCCAGGTCCTCAAAGCTGCGGATATCGAAGAACGCGTAGGCCAGCGCGTCCTCGAAGGGCCGGCCGGCTTTGATCTTTTCGCACATATAATTGAACCGCTCCGTTCCGAATTTCCCGATCAAAAAACTCACCACGCTGACCGATTCCGCGTAAAAAAGATCGACATTCGGACTCTCCCGCAACTGCTCAGGCGTGATCTCATTAAGCTCCTCAAAAGGGATGAACGTCTTGTCCTCCATCGCCGCCTGGACCATCCGGTCCGCCCCGAATCTTTTGGCCTGCTCCAGATAAGACGCCACTCCTTCCTCCAGCCACAAAGGCACGCGGCGGCTGCCGATGACCTCCCGGAAAACGATGTGCCCGATCTCGTGGGGCAGCAAAGAATCAAAAAAACCGGCATCCCGGGGGAACGTCCAGATCGTCTTATCCTCGTAAGACGCGACTCCCCCGGTCCAGGAAGGCTGGCGCATCTCGCGGGCAAAAGTCTCCTGGTCTGGATACAAATAGATCTTCGCGCGGTCATCCCATGTCCAATAATCGTAGCGCCGGAGATCGAGCTGCCGGGTCAGCTCTTCGTAGTAACGCTCAGCATGATCAAGGACCTTCTGGACAAAATCTTCCGGCACTTCCGTGTAATAAGCAATAAAATGCTCGCTCTTCGCCTCGCGGAAATCCGCACCGACGGCGATTCCGCCGAAAAATAACAAAAGTGCCGCCGCGATCCCCAAAAACCGGCTCATGAGAGAACCACCTCCGACAGCGATCTTCGGCTCGAAGAATGATAAAGCTCCGTGGCGATATGGGCCATGGTCTTGCGCCTCATGGGGTCACGGCGCAGGATATCTAAGAGGCCATTGAACATCTCTTCGGTCCATCGCGACTCTTCTATCAAAAAAGCGGCCCCGGCCTCTGCCAAAACCCGGGCGTTCCCGGTCTGGTGCCCGGCCGCATGAGGATACGGGACCAGGATCGAGGGCAATCCGAAAAACATCAACTCCACCACCGCGCCGGCACCGGCGCGGCTGACCACCAGGTCGGCGACGCTATAGGCCTGGTGGATATCCGCCAAAAACCCCAAAACCCGGTGGGACACTCCCAGGCGGGCATACGCCCCTTCGACCTCGGCCGCCTGCTTCTCGCCGGAAAGATGGACCACCTGAAGCCCGGCAAGGTCCCGGTTCTTTTTTAAGGCGGCCAAGAAAAGATCGTTAAGGCGACGCGCTCCCTGGCTGCCGCCCATGACCAGGACATTGACGAGGCCCGGCTGCAGCCCCAGGGCGCTCTCGGCCTCTTCCCGGGAAAGCCGCCGCAGGGACGATCTCAGCGGGAACCGCGTCGGGATGACGTGCCGCCGGCGCGCAAAATATCCCGCCGACGCGTCAAAGGTCACGGCGATCCGGGAGACAAAAAGACCGACGAGGCGATTGGCCTGGCCCGGGACCACGTTCTGCTCGTGAAGAAAAGTCTTCCTGCCCGTCAACCAGGCCCACCACAGAAAGGGCACGCAGGCATATCCGCCGAATCCTATGACGACGTCCGGCCGGATCCGCCGCACCAACGAAAAACTTGTGATAAATAATCTCAAAAATCCGGGGATCGAACGCGGCGCCTCCAGGACGATCGGATCTCCGGACGACCGCAACATCTCGCGCAGCTTCGCGTCTGCGGCCGCTCGGCCCCTGAGCGCCACGACCAGGGTCACGGCCGCTGAACCGACCCCCTGTCGCCCGCACTCCTCGCAGAACGCCAGGGCGGGAAAAACATGGCCCCCGCTGCCGCCGGTAACCGCCAGGACCCTGAGCTGACCCTGCGCCTTCACCATACCGTCTCTTCTGTCTTGGAAACGTTCAATAAAAGCCCCACCGCCATCATATGGAAGATCAGCGAAGAACCGCCGTAACTGATAAAAGGCAGCGGCAGGCCCTTCGTCGGTAACGCCCCGAGGGAGACGCCGATGTTGACGACCGCCGAAAAAGCGATCAATGTCATCACGCCCAGACAGATCAGCTTTCCGAACGGGTCTTTGACCGACAGGACGATCCGGAACATCTGGACGATAAGAAAAATGAACAGCAGGATGACCGCCGCCGCCCCCAGGAAACCCAGCTCCTCGCCGATGATCGAAAAGATGAAATCCGTGTGCGCCGCCGGGAGGTAAAAAAGTTTCTGCCGCCCCTGGCCCAGGCCGACCCCCCAAAAGCCGCCCGAACCCAACGCGATCTGGGACTGAATGATCTGAAATCCGCTGCCCGTGGGGTCCAGCCAGGGATTCAAGAACGCCAGGATCCTCGCGCGCCGGTAAGGAACGCTGAAGACAAGGACATACAGCAGGGGCAGGGCCGAAAGAACGCTCACCGCCAGATGCGTCGGCCGCGCCCCCGAGACAAAAAGCATGCTGAAGACCAGCGCGACAAAAGAGATAGCGGTCCCTAGATCGGGCTGCATGAGGACCAATAGCGTGACCACTCCTAAGACCATCATTGGCGGGACGAACCCCCGCCAGAAATTCTTCATGAGATGGCCGCGCCGGCTGATGAAATCCGCCATATAAATGATCAGCGCGATCTTAACGAATTCGCTCGGCTGGAAGCTGATCCCGAAGAAGTGCAACCAGCGCTTGGCCCCGCCGACCTCCCGGGTGAACCCGGGGATCAAAAGGACGACGAGCAGCAAGGCGGAGGCGATCAGCAACGGCTTGGCCCAGCGCCGCAGCCGCTGGTAATTGACCATCATGCTCAGGAGCATCCCGGCAAAACCGAAGAAGAGGAAAAAGAACTGCTTCTTAAGAAGCGTCGCGCTCTCCCCCGTCCTCTGCCACATGGAGATCGAGCTGGCGCTATAGATCATCACCACGCCGATACCGATCAGGATCAGCGTCGTGACGAAAATGGAGATACGGGCGCTTCTCATGGGATAGACCGACACCTTGACGCGCAAGACCGCGGATCAGGCCAGCCGGGAGACAAGATCCTTGAACGTCCTTCCGCGATGTTCATAATCCGTGAACAGGTCAAAACTCTTGCACATCGGCGAAAGCAGAACGATCTCCCCCTCCCGCGCCTCCCGGGAGGCCGCCGCCACCGCCGCTTCGAATGTCCCTACCTGCCGGACCGGAACCGTCCCCTTCCAGGCCCGGGCGATCCTGTCGCTCGCCTCTCCGACGAGCACGGCGACCCGCACCTTGCGCGCGACCAGCTCCCGCAACGACGCAAAATCGCTGCCCTTGTCGCGGCCGCCCGCGATGAGGACCGCGCTCTTGGAAATGTTATTCAGGGCCCAGACCGTCGAATCGATGTTCGTCGCTTTTGAATCATTGATGAAATCGACGCCGCGCAGCGTGCGCACCAGTTCCATCCGATGCTCAACCCCTCTGAAACGGCAGAATACCTCCAGGCAAACCTCTCGGTCCACCCCTAAGGCCCGCGCCACCGCCAGGACCGCCAGCTGGTTCTGATTGAACACGCCCTCCGAGGCCTCTTTGTTGAAAAAGATGACCTGGGAGGCCGCCTCGGCGCCCAACTCCCGCAATGCCTCGTCTCCGTGATTAAGGACGAGCCAATCCGTTTTGTCCTGATTCATGAAGATCCGCTTCTTCGCCTCCAGATATTCGGCCACGGAATCATACCGGTCCAAATGGTCGGGCGTCAGGTTCAGGATGACGGCGACCTTGGGCTTGAACGTCTTGATCGTCTCCAGCTGAAAAGAGCTCACCTCCAGCGATACAAAATCCCCGGCCCGAAGCTCCAGCGCCCGCGCGCTGAAAGGCGTGCCGATATTCCCGAGGACAGCGACTTGATGCCCCGCTTGCCGCAGGATCTCACCGACGAGCGTCGTCGTGGTCGTCTTGCCGTTCGTCCCGGTGATGGCCACGACCGTCGCCGGACACACCGAAGCGGCCAGCTCGATCTCGCTGATGACCTCCTGGCCCGCCTCCTTCGCCCAACGGCACGGCTCGGCGTCCGGCCGCACCCCGGGACTGATCACCAGCAGGTCCCTGTCCCCGAGGAACTCGCGATGATGGCCTCCCAGCTCCGTTTCGATCCCCTCGGCCCGAAGGCCCGCCGCCGCCGCCTCAAGCTCAGGCGCCAGGCCCTTTTCGGTCACCCGGACGCCGGCCCCGAGCTTCTTCAAGAGCCGGGCCGCCGCCCGCCCGCTGCGCGCCATTCCCACAACCGCCGCTTTCTTGCCCGCGTAGGAGTTCATCTCAGTTTAAGGGTCGTCAACGTGAACAATGCGAGGATCACCCCGATGATCCAAAAACGGACGATGATCTTGGATTCGGACCACCCCAACATCTGAAAATGATGATGCAACGGCGCCATCTTGAAGATCCGTTTTTTGCGCAGTTTGAAAGACCCTACCTGCAGGATGACGGAAAGAGCCTCGGCCACGAAGACGCCGCCGACGACCACCAGGAGCAGCTCCTTCTTGATAAAAACAGCGACGAGTCCGACCGCGCCTCCCAGGGCCAGCGATCCCACATCTCCCATGAAGACCGCGGCAGGATAGCAATTGAACCACAAAAACCCCAGGCACGCGCCGACCATGGCCGAACAAAAAACCGCCAGCTCCCCCACCCCTTCGATATAAGGAATGATCAAATATTGACTGAAACGCACGTTGCCCGTCAGATAGCTCAAGATCCCGAAGGAGAACGCCACCATCAAAAGAGATCCGGTCGCCAAGCCATCCAACCCGTCCGTCAGGTTGACCGCGTTGGAGGAACCGACGATGATAACCATCACGAAAAAGATGTAAAAGACCCCCAGGTCCCAGACGAGATTCTTGAAAAACGGGATATCCAGCTGGGTCGAGACACGCGGGTCCATAAAACAGAACGCTCCCACGATCAGTCCCAGTGAGATCTGGCCGATGAACTTGGCCCGGGCGCTGAGGCCCTTGGAGCGCCTGAACCGGAGCTTGATATAATCGTCGAGAAAACCGACGAGG
>JBFZAX010000082.1:0-8836 GCA_041308805.1 Candidatus Omnitrophota bacterium
GAACAGATATGTCACGATAAGGAGTTTTGCGATCTTCCTGACCGGGCTGCTTGAGGCGTATAGCGTATTGCGTACAGAGTACAGCGTATTGGGTAATTTGACTGACGACTGAACCTGAGACCTTGAGACCCCTTCGACGCGGTCTTGGGCGGAACTACGGACCTTGCTCAGGGCAAGCTTGAGACCTTGAGACTTTCGGGAGGGAGATGGCGCGGCTGCCTTGCGAACACTGCGATGCCTATCGGCAAGGCCACCGATAGACATCCCGATTACTGCCGGACCGCGGACCATGTGCTTACCCTGTGTCGCGCCGCTGACGGCCTGCATCCAATCAATGGCTCCGCGCCCCGCCTCCGTAGGGAACAGGCATGCCTGTTCCCTACGGATGACGGTGACAAATCCTTCCATAGCGCCGGGACGTCTGCTGTCAGGTGAGTCACTAAGACGTCCTCGTACTGATGTCTGCGGTGCGATCGGGCTGCCGGCTTGGGGTGGCTCGGCATTGGTGGCCTTATCGCGCGATGAGGCGAACCGCGCCCCAGCGTTATGGAAAGAAAGCGAAACGAAATCTGAAGTCGGAAGTCCGAAGCCGGAAGTCAGAAGCGCGAGGTTAGAAACGGCGCTTGAGCTTGAGTCTTTACCGTCCTTCGGCTTGTCCGAAAAAGGAACCATCTTGCGCTTTCTTATGATATTGGCGGCTCTGGTTACATGAACCTGCGGAGCCTTTTCAAGCCTTTCTCCAGCCTGTAGAACTTCCAGGGCCATCTCTCCAGCCTGAAGAGCTTTTCTGGGCTTCCTTACAACCACGGGACCTTTTTGGGCCTCTCCTGCAAACGATGGAGATTTTTGGGAAATTTTTTCAACCTGTTGAGCTATTTCAGGCTTCTTTTCAAATAGCCTTTGCAACTGTTCCCATGCTTTCTTTTGTTCAGGCGTGAAGTGCTTAGGTGCTTCTTTCACCGGGCTGGAAGAGGAGCCCATTCTTGAAACTGTACCGACCGGAACACCCAATTCAGTCTCCGCGATCTCCCAGGCGGCTTTTATGAATTGCCCGGGCAAGGGCAGATTTAGGGCCTTCGCTACCCCAAACATACGCATGCTGATCTCTTCGTGCTGCTTAAAGAGCTCAACCCATCCCCCGGAATCAAAGAATAATCCTTCTTTCTTGATCCGCGCAAAAAGCGCAACAAAATCAAAAAGCCTCAGCTTCTCAGGGGTCCAACGATCCAAATAAGTCTCTGCCCAGTAGGTTTCAAGAGATCCAGCGGACTTAGAGTAAACCGGCGAGCTGGAGAAGGAGTTGGAGACGACGATCCTGGAGAGCTCATCGACCGACTCGCCAAACTCGGCTTCGGCCAAGTTGAAGACCGCCTGTTTAAATCTTTCAGGCGACAAAGAATAGGGACCTTTAGCCACTCCTGACAAGATGTGTTCAAGGCCCGCCTGGGTTCCAAGAACCATCCGGAGCCGGAGGATGCCGAGATTCATCTCTCCTCTCATCATCCGAGGAGCCAGCACAGCGATCCCCACGAAGATCATTTTTTTCTCAAGATCCAAACTTTCCCAATACAAGCGAGCCCAAAGCTCTTCAAAAGATCCCCTCTCAGACGCGGATGCCGGCGAGCTGGATTTTCTGCCAGCCTGCCAGCCTGTTGACCTGTTGGCCCGTCCGCCTGTTCGCCGAACGGTCGCAGCAAGGGATGGACCGCTCATCCGATCCCTGATAACGATCCTTAATGCATCGAGCACTGCCAGGGCGGCGACGGCGCCGGCGAAGACGATGCTCACGACCGTATAAAGAATGGCGTATTTGTTATACCCGGACTCGACGCTCCTCGTCGCGAGAAGCGCCGGGAACGGGCCGAAGGAAACATTCGCAGCTGCCAAAACAAGGATATTCCTCAGGGCTTCAGAAATGCCCGGCCTGTCGGCCGCAACCGGCGATGAAGTTGCAACAGGACTGCTGACGTTCCGGTATGCGACGATCTTCATCCTTGTCCAGATCCTCTCCAGCATTTCGATATCCTGACGCGCCTGGGTTTCCGTATAGTCGGTCAGGATAGCGCCCAGGGTACGCTCGTTGAGCTGCTTGATCTGAAACGCAAGGTCCTGCCAGAAACTCCCCTTCCCGAAGGATTGGACGACCTTGCCCAGCTCGGTCAACATATTGAACATGGAGATATAGGTTCCTATTCTCGAATACGGGTAGCCCTCGACGTCAACGCAGATCCAGCGCCCATCCTTCTCCCGGAGGATGAATTGGTCAGGGTTCAGATCCCACAACAGGATATTCAGGTCACGATGCGCTTCAACGATGGCGCCGATCATATTGTCCACGGCTGCGACCTTGTCAAAGAAGCGCGCCTCGGCCAGGTGGCGGCTTCCCGATTGACCCGGAACATAATCATAGACCTGATAGTGAACCGCAACGCCCCCTGACACAAAATCACCCATCTGATAGAACCGCGGGAAGTACGCGCGCTTTTGGGCGCCGCGGGAAACGAGCTGCGCCGGCGCCGGACTGACCTTGACCTCCAACACGCCGAAGTAGAATTTCACGACGACATCTTTGCCGTCCGGCAGCGTGGCGCGGATGTGCGTCGAGAACCGGTTGCCGAAATCGCTGTCGCGGTCATGGCTCTTGCCGCGGAGAGAGAAGACCTCAATGGGCGTGATCCCGTTTGCGCGCAGGAACCGGCTTATGTCTGTGCCTATGCTCGGAACAAACGATCTCATCCGCTCAAAGATCAGCTGATAACGGAGCGCATCGGGGCCGCTGACCTTATCCGCGATCTTGACGCCGAACAAGGAACGCAGGCCTTTCTGGCCGGCATTATCGATCGGGGAAGAGGCTACCTTGGCCTTCTTCGTCCCTTTCAGCTCCGGATTGAGCTCTTCAAACAACCACAGGAAGACGTCGAGATACGGCTTCATCCTCGTCTTCCAGGAATGGTCCATCTTTCCGCCGTTCTCCATGATCCGCTCCCAAAGAACGGGGTCATTCTTCCAGATGCGGAAAGCGCGCTTTTCGGCATCATCGAGCAGGGCGGCATTGAGGCGTCGCACCTCATCATCCGCCTGACGGTCGAACATGCTCCTGTCGCGGCCGACAAAATGAAAGCCGTTCCATCCCTCTGCGCCCTCAAAGACATAATCTTCAAAACCTCCTACCCTGCGTACCACGGGCACAGCGAAATAACGGTGCGCGATCATGCCGATGATCTCCGCAGGCGCGTAGTCGGACGGCGCAAGGACAACATCCGAAGCCGCCACGATCCTATGGAAATGGCTTCTGACGAACCCGTTGATGAAGGCAATATTCATGTCGAGCGCTTCTTTGTTCCGATGGGTGGCGATGCGCTTGAACCTTTCTTTGAGCTCAGGCATGCTGTCGGCCGGACCGACGATAAGATAGTCCGCTTCCAGGCTGCGGTCTCTCTCTTCCAGCCTGCGCTCCAGGTTATCGGCGATGATATCGAGCTGTTTCTGACCATCAAAACGGGCAATCACGCTGACCAGGAATCTGCCCGAACCAGGCTTCAAGCCGCCCCACATTTCCAACGTATTTGCTCCGTCCACAAAGGGAACAGCGCTATCCTTCGAACGCAGATTGAGGGCTGTTTCCACGGCATCCCTGTTCACCCTCTTTGCCGCGCGGACCGCCGCGATTCCCTGGCCGGCGCTGTAATTCTTCACCAGCGAAGGCTCCCGTCCGGGATCGACGATCTCCTCGTCCATCCCGTTGAGGATCCCGCCGAACCGTTCTCCAAGCCCGGCAAAGCGCCTGTTGATCGAATCAAAGATTTTCCGGCGCATATGGTCGGCGTCTCCGGGGCTGACGGTATGGGTATACTTCCCTCTCCGATCTTCTTCGATCAGCTTCGGAATGATCCCCAGCATATTCAACTGCCCTTCTTCGGTCACGATCCAGCGGTCATCCTGAGGAAGCCCCAGTTGCGCAAACCACTGCTCGGGATAATAACCTTTGTAGGCGTTGTTATGGACGGTCACTATCCAGCCGGTCCGTTTGAAATGCGGGCCGAACAGGCTCCTCATGTATAGAGGCACCAGCGCGGTATGGTGGTCATTGCCCTGGATGATATCGATATCGCCTTCCTTCTGCCTCAAAAACTCGAGGGCCCCGCGGGACAGAATGATGCTTTCGTAGAACTCGGTCTCCTGGCCGGAATAAGGCCTGTCAAAGATGTCCCGGCTGTCAGCCTCGAGGGCAAAGACCCTGATCCCGTGGATGCGGGCCTGCCAGGCGCGCAACTGTTCAGGCTGCCTGCCCCAGGCGAAGGGGACGGTCGCAGAGAAGCCTTCGACTTCCTTAAAGCCGAATTTCTCGTAGCTGGAGTTTAATGATTTGAAGTAAGGAATGATGACGATGACATCGTGACCGACCGCGGCGAGGTTCTTGGGCAGCTCGAAAATGACATCGCCGGCCCCGCCCTTCATCACGATCACCTTGAACTCCATGCCGACAAAGGCGAGCCTTAAGAAATCGCGCTGCGCGAGGACGACGCCGTTGCCGTTGGGAAGCTCCGCCCAAACCTGATTCTCTTTTTCATCTTTATAGGTAAAGGTGTATTCAAAATTACGGGTGACGGGGACGGTCACGCCATATTTGAACAAGCCGGCGCTATCCATCCCTTCCAATATCAACGGCGTGCCGTGATCCGCCCACGTTCCGTCAAGGTTCGAATAAAGAACGATCTTCCGATCCGGCTTGTTTGAGACCGCCCGAAGCGTCACTTCCCGGCCTGCTGGGACTATTGCCGGTTTGGCATTCAGAAGACGCAATACATTGCCGGGCACGGTCACTGCGCCGGCGACGAGCCCTTCCCTTGCCTCTGCTTCGAGACGGCCTATATTTTCAGATATGTCGATCAGGAATTCTTTCATGAGCTCAAAGATCAACAGCTGAGACGCTCTGTCAGAAGACATCCTGGCTTCCAGCAAGGCTCTCTTTAAATAATGCGCAAGCTTATCGACGATCGTCTCGTATTCGTCCACGCTCCAGTTATTCACAACATAGTCAGCGATGGCTTTGGTGGGCTCGATGAACTCGTCACAACGGTCCTGATGGACAAGCCAATAGCGGATATGGTAGTAAGCCGGATAGCCCCTCTCTTCTTCATCGCGGACGATCCTTCGGGCCAAACGAAGAAGAGCCGGCGCGTGGAGATATATCTTGAGGACCTCTTTGCCTGACCCGGCAAATATATCCAGCATGTTCTGATGCAGCACATGGTGTGAATCTATTATCAAGATGTCATCGTTGTCCAAAGAGAAGATCTCGCCGGAACGCCGGGCTGCAGCTCCTTTTGAAAAGTCAAAGCTCGCCAATTCAACTTTGCCGGTGGAAACAAGTTCCAGCAGATCTTCTTTGAGCCATTTCCAGTTGAGGACCTGGGGCAAGTCCCAATCGAGCTGTCCGGACGGCGTCTTGGGGATCTGAGACCAAGGGATGAAATACCGGTCAACGGGGAAAAACTGAAAGCTATCAAGGCTAAGCAGGGCCCTCGATTCCGTCTTCCCGCTGCCGCTGCAGCCGCCCAAAAGCACGATGGTCCCCGGCGTTTGGCTCAAGAGTACGCTTCTCAATTTTCCGGGAGTGATGAGGATGGGGGAGGAGCCCGTTACGCCTTGCGGTGGCTCACCTGCCAGGCCCCAGACAAGTCGAACGGTATAAATTTCACCAAGCTCAAGCTGCGCCTCGAAAAGAGGCCCATTCACCGCAGGTTGAGCAAAGAATGACTCAACGACCTCAGCGACTATTCCAGTCGCGATATCAAAGACATGAGGTTGGCCGGGTTTGACAAGCCCCAGCTGCAACAAGCGGTCTCTGACTATGGCCCCGGCTTTGACAAAAGTCGGGTTCAACTTAAGCCCCATCTCCCAAATAACTTGATCAATATGGGCGCGTGTCAAGCGACCCGCAAGCGGCTTACTCCACGTCCTGACTTTCTCATTTAGCCCTTTGCCGGCCGATACCTTAAACCCAGCCGCCGCTGTTTCTGCATCCACGCCGGCGGCCCTTGCTAACGCCAATTCAAAGGGAGGGATATCCGAGCCGTCGGGCATCACCGCGATGGTATCGCTGAAATCAGCGATCACTAAATGACGCGCGTGTTGGGATTGGACAGGCACCTTTTCTTGCAGCTGCCGACCAATGACGGCCGCGTCAAAATCCTGCGCATTGATTAAAACCTGGCTCTTAAACCAATTCACCATCCTGTTGTCGCCAATGACCCAGACTCCCGGGAGATATTCACGAGCGCCCACTGTCGCGAGAGGATTGGCGCACTCAAGGATCTCTCCCGTGTAAACCTGATTTCGGGAAAGAACGATGGGACTGGAGGCGCGAAGCGACGAGCGCGAAGCCTCCCCGTCAGGGGACGTCCCCTGAGGCCGAACGATGGGGCTCGAGCTCATATGCTCGCCCTTCGCCTCTTTGACCTGGTAGTTTTTGAAGAGCTGCCGCATCGCCTCGTCCTTGGGGAAGTTCCAGCTGCCCGTGCGCCACGCGTATTCGCTGTGGTAGGGCGAGATGTACTCGGTGGCTTGCTCGTCGCGGAGTTTGGTCGAGGAGATGTTCAGGTCGATGTACTCGTGGTCCAAGAGCATCATCTCGATGTTGCGCTCTAAGGCGATCTCGATGTGGTCGGTGGGCGCTTCTAAGTAGATGGCTTCATCGACCTTGGCAGAGGCTTCTTTCTCTAAGGACTTGGCCTGCTTGGCGAGCGCCTTGGCGTCGTCGGCGCTCAGGTCCCCGGCCTTGGCCTTGTCTTTTAAGGCCTTCGCGCTCTCGTTGAGCTCCTTGGCCTCTATGCGGAGCCTCTCGGCTCTTTCCCTTAAGGCCAGGTCGCCCTTGGCGCGGCGCAGGGGCAGGTCGCTTAACATCTGGGCGCGGATGCGGGCGTGCTCGCGGTGGATGACGTCCTCATATTGCGCCTTGTCCCAGTCCTTGCCGAAGCCGGTGCCGTCGTCTCTTCTGATCCACGCCATGGAGAAGCGGTGCTCGGGTAAGAGTTCGCCTTCGGCGATGGCCTTGCCGAGCTTTAAGTAATGCAGGACGGTGTATTTGGTGATGCGCTCGAAGTTCTCGGTGGAGAGCATGTAGAGCATGTTGATGCGGCGGCCCCTGTTGCGCTTCAGGAAGTCGAACATCTGCTCGAAGCCTTCCTTCTCGCTCATGAAGTCGGTCATGCGCAAAAACGGCCAGAAGTGCTTGAGCTGCGCTTCGCCTAAGAAGAAGCGGTCGGCCTCGGAGACCCAGCTGGCGCGGTCGTTGGGCAGCTTCTTGGTCACCTCGTACATGCCGGCGATGCGGTGGATGCCGAAGTCGGCCTTCAGCTCCGAGACGCCGAGGGCGAGCACGTTCGGGTGGCCCACGACGATCGGGTTGCCGTTGCCCGGCAGGTAGGCGACGCGGATCTCGCGGTCGAGCTTATGGGTCAGGAAGGCGAGGTCGTCGGGATACGTGCGGCGCAGGTCCATCGCCGCTAAGGGGTCCACAGAACCTTCCTTGATATTCCTGATGATGCCGTCAATGGCGGCCTCGTGGGCGGATAAGTAGCGCAGGCGGAAGCTGTCGGACTCCAAAGGCGCCTGGGGCCGCGAGGCGACGATCAGCTGGCGCACTTCTTTCTTGACCTGGTCGGCGCGGGCGAGGAGGTCGATGGGCGAAGAGGAAGCCTCCTCCGGCTGCCACGTCCAATCCGAGGCGTTACGCAGGAACTCAACGGCGCTGCGGACCAGCAGGGCCCGCTGACGCTCAGTCAACTCAGGCTTGGCGCTCAGCACCTGGATGAATCCACCCGGCACTGTCGCCGAGGGAGCGCCGACGGTGAAGCCGGCCACCTCTTCTTGCGGCAGCAACGCGTGAAGTCCGTCAGATGCCCACGCCCTCGGGCTGATAATAAACTCAAAGGATCCGTCCCCGGTAACGCGCGCAACGATGGACGGCGCAACATTCTGGGCATACATTTCGGAAAGGACGGCGAATACTCTCCGCGCGACTTCATCGATATTTTTGCCGCGATACACGAGCGCCCGCGCCGGCCACCCCTTGAGTTCATCGTATCGGACTTCGCCTTCCGCCAGCGGCGCGTCCTGGACCTTCTGCGCGTCGACGGCTTTCCATACGGGAGAAACCAGCTTGCCGGAAAGGACGTGCCAATGCTGGCCCTGGCTGGCGCCCATGTGCGGGGCATTGGACAGAACTTCAAATTCAGGCCCGCGCGCCCAGGCAAAAGACAATATGTCGCGCACCAACTCGACGCTGTTATGGAGCAGCGGGATCCGGGCCATGGAGGTATACATCACCAGCTCTTTCGTGTATTCTCCGATGACATCAGACAAGAAGTACACGCCCGCCGCGCCTCTGACCTTTTCAAATACCTGGAAGGCCCTGCGCCTGCCGGTCCCCATGCTGCACAGCGGGCAGGGATCCTGAGGGTGCCCGATGACCACCTTGGGCTCGAAAGCCATCCGCGTGCCGAAGGAGAGCTTGTTGTAGGCCGTCCCCGGGGCGCGGTTCGGAAGATACGCGAGCAGGAGATCGAACCCGTTGATCTTCAGGCGCTCTTCGAGAGAAGGATCATACCGCTCGATCCTCTCTCCGTCAGGCCCGACGCGTCGCACCGCTTCCTGATAACCGGCGTCAATGGTCTGCGCCGCAAAGCCGATCTTCTGATCGGCATGGCGCACGTCGAGGATGGGAGATGAGCTTGAAACAGGCGCAGAGGAAGTTGGGCCCGGGGAAGGTAGATCCACGCCCTCGCCAAAAGAACGGTCTCTCTTCACATCAAACTTCCTCCACCTGCCCGTA
>JBFZAX010000083.1:0-7259 GCA_041308805.1 Candidatus Omnitrophota bacterium
TCAGCTGCTCGGTAGTGCAGTTTTGGTCCTCATCCAGGATGATGAAAGCATCGTTGAGCGTGCGGCCGCGCATGTAGGCCAGCGGCGCCACCTCGATGATGCCCATCTCCACGTACTTCTCGATCCTCTCGACCTCCATCATGTCGTAGAGGGCGTCGTAAAGAGGCCTCAAATAAGGGGACAATTTCTCATGGATGCCGCCGGGCAAAAACCCCAGGCTCTCTCCGGCCTCGATCGCCGGCCGCGTCAGGATGATGCGCCGCACCCGGCCCGCGGTCAATGCCTCCACCGCCAGGGCCATCGCCAGATATGTCTTGCCTGTCCCGGCCGGCCCGAGGCCAAAGACGATGTCGTAAGCCTTGATCGCCTCCGCGTATTCATGCTGCCCTTTTGTCTTCGGCTCCACGATCTTGCCTTTTTTGGAGACGTCGAAGCACTCGAAAGAAAGCCGGGGATCGCTCATCTTCTGTTCCATCTGGGCCGGGTCCCGGTGTGAAGAGAGCATCGTCTCTAAGTCCCGGCGGCTGGGGCGGCGGTTCGTGCGCAACAGGTGCATGAAATTCTCGATGACAAAGATCGCCTTCTCCAGTTTGCGCTTGTTCGAAGAGCTGACCTTCAGCCCGTCGGATTTAAAGGAGATCTTCACGCCCAGGGCCTGTTCGATGAGCCGGGCATTCTCGTCATGCAACCCGAAAAAATCCTGCGCTTCTTTTTGGGTTTCGACCTTAATGATCTTAAACATGGCTTATTCCTGCGGGATGGCCAGAACCTGCCCCGGATAGATCCTGTCCGGGCTCTTCAACCTGTCGGCATTGGCCTCGAAGATCTTGTTCCATTTCGCGGGATCGCCGTAAACCTTTCCCGCGATCTTTTCCAGCGTATCATTGGCAGTCACCGTGTATTCGGTCACCGGGGTCCGTGGCGATGACGGTTCGGCCGTTCCCGACGCGACAGATCCCCGGACTTCGGGTCCTTGAGCCGCATCCTCCCCCTGGGCCGTCTTCGAGGAGGGAGACTTTTGGGAGCGCTTATAAGGAGCCCCCAGCTCGATCTCTGCCACATAGGCGGTGCGGGTCGTGCGGCGGTTCGCGAGGGACGGGTCCTCTTTGGGCGGGCCCGCCAGATAACCCTGGTTGCCCGCGACCAGGTTCTGGTCCACCCGCTCCTGCTGGACGGTGTAAGTCTCCACCCGGCTGCAGCCGGCGGCGCCGACAAGCCCCATCATCGCAACAAGAAAGATCGCGCCCTGCCGCCCCATGCCGCTCCCTTCGGTTATGTCACGGTCCTGATGGACAATTCTTTCAACTGTTTTTCCGAAACCGCCGACGGCGCTTCGGTCAAAGGACAGACCGCCTTCTGCGTCTTCGGGAAGGCGATGATATCGCGGATGCTCTCGGTCCCGAAAAAAATAGACAGGATGCGGTCCAAGCCGAAAGCCACCCCGCCATGGGGCGGAGCGCCGTACTGGAACGCCTGCAGCAAAAAGCCGAAACGGGCCCGGATCTCCTCATCCGGGATCCTCAGGATCTTGAAGATCTTTTCCTGAAGGTCCTGGCGGTGGATCCTTATGGACCCACTGGCGATCTCGTTGCCGTTCAACACCAGATCATAGGAGCGGGAACGCACGGCGCTCAGGTCCTCGCCGTCCAACAGAGCCATGTCTTGCGGATGCGGCGAGGTAAACGGATGATGCTCGCTGTCCCATCTCTTTTCTTCACCGTCATATTTAAATAGGGGGAAATCGACCACCCAGAGAAAACGGAAATCGTTGGGGTCGCCAGGGTCCTGGCGCAGGTCTGGCTTATCATTGCCGTAACGGGCCATCGCCTCTTTGTAGCTCATCCGCGGGAACGGGACAGAGATCTCGATCCCCTTCAACTCCTTCAGGAGCATCGCGAACAGCCCTTCCCCCAGGGCGAAGACATCCTCCTCGTCGATAAAAGACATCTCCAGGTCCAGCTGGGTGAACTCCGGCTGGCGGTCGGCGCGCAGGTCTTCGTCACGGAAACATTTCGCGATCTGGTAATACCGGTCGAAGCCGGCCACCATCAACAGTTGCTTGAACAACTGAGGCGATTGCGGCAAGGCGAAGAACTTGCCCGAATTGACGCGCGATGGCACGAGGTAATCCCGCGCGCCCTCGGGGGTCGACTTGGTCAGGATCGGGGTCTCGACCTCGATAAATCCCCTGGCTTCGAGGAAATTCCGCATCAAATGATTCAAACGGTGGCGCGCTTTCAACAGCGCGAACATCTTGGGCCGCCTCAAGTCCAGATAGCGGAACGCCAGACGCACATCTTCCGAAAGAAGCGACTCATCCTCTATCTCGAAAGGCGGATTAAGAGAAGGGTTCAAAATGAGGACTTCCTTGCCGATCAGCTCCACTTCACCCGTGGCGATCTTGGGATTGACGTTATTCTTCGGCCGCGGGTTGACGACGCCGCGAAGCTGGATGACGAACTCCGCGCGCAGCTCGGTAGCCACCTGATGGGCCTGCGGAGCGTCCTTGGGGCTGAAAACGACCTGCGTCATGCCATAACGGTCGCGCAGGTCGATAAAGATGAGCTTCCCGTGGTCCCGGCGGCGATGCACCCAACCGTTCAGGACGACCTCTTGTCCCACGTGACCCGCGCTCAGCTCACCGCATGTGTGTGTCCGGACCATATTCTCTCCAAAAATAAAGAGCGATCACGCCCCCTGGCCTTTGATCGTCGGAGCGAGCCGGTCAAAAGCGACCTCTTGCTGGCTCCCGGCTTTCATATCCTTTAATATCCCGGCCCCCTTGGCCAGCTCATTGTCGCCGATGATGAAACACCACCGGGCGCCCGTCTTATCCGCCCGCCGAAGCTTCGCCTTCAGGGACCCCTCCAGGTAATCCAGGTCGCAAGAGATTCCCGCGGCTCGAACGCCTTCGGCCGTTTCTAAAGCCTTCTTAAGCGCGGCAGCGCCCAAGGGAACGACATAACACTGAGCGGCCGGGACCGGCGCCGCCGGCGCGGATCCGCGCGCCAAAAAAACGCGCTCGACCCCCAGCGCAAAACCGCACGCCCCCCGCGCAGGGCCTCCGAGCTCCTCAACCAGATTGTCGTAGCGTCCGCCGGCTCCCAGCGCATCCTGGGCGCCCAAGGCGGCGTGGGTGATCTCAAAGACCGTCCGCGTGTAATAGTCAAGACCCCGCACCAGGAAGGGATCGACCTGGGTCACGACGCCCAAGAGAGCCAACCCCTCCTGCACGCCCTCAAAATGCGCGACGCACTCTCCGCACAAATGTCCCCGTCCTAGATTCAGCGACAGGATGATCTGGCGGCATTGAGAATTCTTGCAATCCAACAGACGGAAGATATTGTGTCCCAACCGCGACTGGCAATCCTCGCAAAAGGATTTCTTCAGGGGCGTGAGCCTTTCTTTAAGGGAAAGGCCGAACTTCTTTTTGTCGTGAAGACATCCCAGCGTGTTCAGACGCGTCGTAAAACCGCTGAGCCCAAACTTGCCCAACAGCCCGGTCGCCAAGCTGACGATCTCGGCATCCAGGTACGGGTGATAAGAGCCGATCGCCTCGGCGCCGATGTGGTGGAACTGCCGCAGCCGTCCCCGCTGGGGGCGCTCGGCCCGGAACATCGGCCCGATATAGTAGAACTTCGAGACCGTGCTCAGCGAGTAAAGGGTGTTCTCCAGGTACGCGCGCACGATCGCGGCCGTGGCTTCCGGCCGCAGGACGAACGTGTCGGTCTCTTTCTTGATCAGGAACATCTGCTTCTGGACGATATCCGTCAGGTCGCCCAGGGAACGGGAAAAAAGCTTCGACTCTTCCAAGACGGGGGTGCGGATCTCCTGAAAACCGGATAAAGCGAAGGCGGCGCGAGCGGCGGCCTCGACCTCTTGCCAGAGAAAAGACTCTTCCGGAAGGATATCCTTTGTTCCGCGGGGGGATCTGAATAGCATCAAATATGAGCGTCTTTCAATATGGGAAAAGGCGGGACGCGAGATCCCGCCTTCCGGAGTCAGATAACGAATAGATTATAGCTTTACCACGTCTGCGGCCTGTGGCCCTTTAGTGCCCTGGACGATCTCGAACTGGACCTTGTCGCCTTCCTCGAGAGACTTATACCCTTCCCCCTTGACCGCGGAAAAATGAACGAATATGTCCTGCCCGTCTTCGCACTCGATGAAACCGTATCCTTTAGGGCCTGAAAACCATTTGACTTTTCCGACTTGCGGCATGCCACCTCTCCTGATCGATCCGCCTATTTAATCTTCTGCTTCATCTCCAAGCCTGACTTGAACACAACGACCTTGCGAGCCGGTACAGGCACGACCTGGCCTGTGCGGGGATTCCGGCCGGTGCGGCTGCGCCTTTCTTTCAGCTTAAAGACGCCGAAATTCCTCAACTCCACCTTCTCTCCGCGCACGAGACTCATCACGATGTGGTCAAAAGTCTTTTGCACAACCTTTTTGACGTCAATCTGTTTGATGCCGGTCTCGTCCGCGATCTTCAAAACGATATCCTTCTTCGTCATGGTATCACCCCCTCTTGCCGGATACGGTTTTTCGGGACATCCTGTGCCCCTGAGCGGCGGGAATGGTCCCCCTCGACCGCAGATCTTTTGTCGTTCCTTGAAGATCGGCCCGAAGGATGTTCTGTTTTCCGGGCGCGCTTCATAAGTAGCGTATCAAGAAAGAGTTAGAACGTCAATAAAAATCTTTCCTCACCCAGGAGCTCTTCGATCTCATTAAAAAGTTCCTGCCTGGGATTGACGAAAAGATCTTGGGAGACAAGGATCTTCAGACGGCGGTTCGACTCAGAGTCCAAGTGAAGGTAAACAGGGACCTTTCCGGGCGAAAGGGTCAATTTTTGACGTAATGTCGCGAGAATGCTCTGGTTAAGGCCGCAAAGATCGATATTGATGGAAGAGATCATCCGATAGGCCTCATCGATCGGCGTGATGTCGCTGACCATGATCTTGGGCATGTCTTCCTTAAGATTGAGCTTGCCGCGGGCCAGGACAACATTGTTGACGATGATATGGCGGGAGACCTGTTTATACGCATTAGGAAAGACGATAGCTTCCACCATCCCGCTGAGGTCCTCTATTTTCAAGATGGCCATTTTCTCTCCCTTGGCGCGCGTGGTCGTCATCTTGATCTTATTGATGAGGCCTACCATAGAGATCTCCTCGGAGTCCCGCCGGCTCGTCAGGTTGGCGATGGAACAGGAGGCGAACCTCTTTAGAAGATGTTCGTAGCGGGCCAAGGGATGGCCGCTGACATAAAAACCGAGTATCTCTTTTTCAAAGGCGAGCAGCTGCAGCTCGGGCCATTCTTTGATGTCGGGCGCTTTGATCCTGGCGCGGCTGAAGCCATTTTCGCCGTCGAGCGCGTCAAAGAAAGAGAACTGTCCGCTCGAACGGTCTTTGTGGGCTTTGGCGGACTGGTCCAGGCACTCCTGCAGCATGCTCATCATCTGGCTGCGCAGAAGCTCAAAGCAATCCATCGAGCCGCACTTGATCAGGCTTTCCAGGACCTTCTTGTTGACCAGCCGCAGGTCCACCCGGCCGCAAAGGTCTTCCAACGATTTGAAAGGACCTGATTTCTGGCGGGCATCCACGATCGAATCAATGGCGCCCTGGCCGACGTTCTTGACCGCCAAAAGCCCAAAGCGGATCGTCTGCCGGTCCTCCACCGTGAACTTCGAAAAACTGTCGTTCACGTTCGGGTTCCTGACGGTCAATCCCATCCGGTGGCACTCTTTGACGTACTCCACGACCTTATCCGTGTTCTCTTTTTCGCTGGTGAGCAACGCCGTCATGAACTCGACCGGATAGTTGGACTTCAGGTAGGCCGTCCGATAGGAGATGACGGCATAGGCGGCGGAGTGGCTACGGTTGAAACCGTATCCGGAAAAGTAGTCGATGAGGTCGAAGACCTTGGTGGCGATGCGGCGGTCGATCTTCTGGGCAACCGCTCCGTCGACGAATTTCTGGCGCTGGCTGTCCATCTCCTCCGGGATCTTTTTCGCCATCGCGCGCCTGAGCAGGTCCGCTTGGGCCATGGAGAACCCCGCCAGCTCCGAGGCGATCTGCATGACCTGCTCCTGGTACACCATGATGCCGTAGGTATCTTTCAGGATCTTCTCGAGCCGGGGATGGTCATAGGCGATCGGTTTTAACCCGTGTTTGCGCTGAATAAAATCATTCAACATGCCGCTGCCGATCGGTCCGGGCCGATACAGCGCGAGCAAGGCGATGAGTTCCTCAAAACGGGTCGGGTTGAGCTTCTTCAAAAGATCCCTCATCCCCGCGCTTTCCAGCTGGAAAACCCCGATCGTCTGCGCGCCCGCCAATAATTCAAAGGTCTTTTTGTCGTCCAACGGGATAAGGTCGATATCGATCTCTTCTTCCTTCGTGCGCTTGATGATCTTGATCGCCTCCGCGATGACCGTCAGGGTCCTGAGCCCCAGGAAATCCATCTTCAGCAGGCCGATCTTCTCTAAGGCTTTCATCGAATATCCCGAGGTCAGGGTATCCTCGTCGATCTTCGACAAAGGCATATACTCATCAAGAGGCTTATCGCTGATGACGACGCCGGCGGCGTGGACCGAGGCGTGCCGGGACAGGCCCTCCAGATCCTTGGCCGTATCGAGGAGCTTGTGGACCGTGGCGTCATTCTCATAAAGATTCTTGAGCTCGTCGGTCTTGAGGGCGTCTTCGAGGGTGATGCCGAGCTCGGCCGGCACCAGCTTGGCGATACGATCGACCTCGGCATAGGAGACGTCCATGACCCGGCCCACGTCCCGGATGACCGCGCGGGCGAGCATCGTCCCGAACGTAATGATCTGCGCCACGTTGGCCTTGCCGTATTTGTTCGTCACGTAGTCGATGACCTCCTGCCGGCGCTCGAAGCAAAAATCGATGTCGATATCCGGCAGCCCGACGCGCTCGGGGTTCAGGAAGCGCTCGAAGAGGAGATTGTATTTGAGCGGGTCCAGCTCCGTGATCCCCAATAAATAGCTCACGAGGCTGCCGGCGGCCGACCCTCTCCCCGGCCCGACGGGGATCCCCTTGTCCTTGGCAAAATGGATGAAATCCCACACGATGAGAAAATAGCTCACGAACCCCATTTTCGAGATGGTCGCCAACTCATGCTCGAGCCGCTGGCGGACCTCGGAGCCTATCGGGGAGCCGAACCGGCGCTTCAGGCCCTGCTCGCACAGGTCGCGCAGGAACTCTTCGCGGGCGCGGCCGGCCGGAGGCGTATAATGC
>JBFZAX010000084.1:0-9998 GCA_041308805.1 Candidatus Omnitrophota bacterium
TTATCTAATTTTCTGGCGGCTACGGCTCAGGTCGTTGAAGCGGTGTTGACCATCGTCTATTGGCTGATCATCATCCGGGCCCTCATCAGCTGGGTCAGCCCCGATCCGTTCAATCCCATCGTCCAGTTTTTGCACGGGGCGACCGACCCTATCCTGTTCCCGTTCCGCCGGATCCTGCCGCCGGCCTGGAAATTGGGCATCGACCTGTCTCCGATACTCGCGATCCTGGCGGTCATCTTCCTGAAATCGTTCGTCGTCAAGACCCTCTTGGACCTGAGCCTTCGGGTCGGGTGAGGCGCTGTCTTATGGATACCGGCTTATTGATTGTCAAACTGGTCTCTCTCGCCATCTTTCTTTTGCTCTCCGCTTTCTTCTCCGCCTCGGAAACCGCTCTTTTCTCCCTTGATTCCCTGAAGATCAAAAGGCTCGCCCAGAAAGGCAAAGACACCTCGGCGCTGGTCAGGCTGCTGGAGAACCCTATGCGATGCCTGACCACCATCCTGGCGGGCAATACGCTCGTCAATATCGCGGCCGCGGCGGTCATGACGTCGCTGCTCATCTCTTTTTTCGGCCATAAAGGGTTGAGCATCTCCATCGGCGTCACGACGCTGATCATCCTGACCTTCGGCGAAGTGTTGCCTAAATCCATCGCGATCCACAACAATGAGCGGCTCGCTTATTGGGTGACGGGCCCGTTGCTCGTCTTCAGCCGCATCCTGTCGCCCTTGGTTTTCTTGGGGGAGAGAGTCTCTCGCCGCGTCATCGCGGGGTTGCGCATCGACCTGCGGCGCGAGCCGACGTTGACTGAGGAAGAATTCCGCACCGTCGTCGAGGTCGGCCATCGCCACGGGGTGCTGGGCAAGAGCGAAAAAGAGATGGTCGTCTCCGTGCTGGAGCTGACGACCACGACAGCCCAGGAGATCATGACCCCCCGCACCGATATCAGGGCCATTAACGCGGCGTGGGAGTCTGATAAAGTCCTGGCGTTCGCCCGCGAGATCAAGCGCTCCAAGATCCCGGTTTTCCAAGGGTCTTATGACAACATCCAGGGCATCGTCTACGCCAAGGACCTTTTTTTGGAAGAGAGCCGGCCGCTGGCCGAGCTGGTCCGGCCGGTCCTTTTCGTCCCGCCGACCAAAAGGATCAGCGAGCTGATCAAGGACTTCACGCGGCAGAAGGCTTTGATGGCGGTCGTCGTGGATGAATACGGCGGCACGAGCGGCGTGGTGACCTTCCAGGACATCCTCGATGAGATCTTCGGCGAGCTCTATGACGAGTTCCGGGTGCAGGAGCGCCTGATCGAGCCGACGGGCCCCAATACGTTCCGCCTCAGCGGCAAAGCGTCGCTCTATACCGTCAACGAAGAGTGCGGCCTTCGCCTCGCTTCCGAAGAATACGAGACGATCGCCGGATACCTTTTAGGCGCTTTCGGCAGGATCCCCCAGGAAGGCGAGCACCACACGGCGCCCGAGGGGATTTTTACCGTCGAAAAAGTCGTCGGCAAGCGCATCAAGAGCGTCCTTTTCGAGAAGAGACCATGATTATTCTCATCCTGGTGATCCTGCTGGCTCTCGTCTGCGAAGCCTTTTTCTCAGGGGTAGAGACCGCTTTCGTCTCGGTCAATCTCCTGAAGATCGTCCATCTTATCGAGCGTAAGAACAAGCGGGCGCTCCTCGTCCACGATCTCATCAAGAAGCCGGACCGCCTGCTGGTGACGACCCTCGTCGGCACCAATCTGTCCGTGGTCGTCTCATCGGCATGCGCGACGGCCCTGGCGAGTCGGCTCCAGGTGGCCATCGCGGTGCCCTTGGTCACTTTGATAATGACACCGCTGTCTTTTATTTTCGCTCAGCTGCTGCCCAAGACGATCTTCCGTTACAAGGCCAACCGGCTGGCGCTGGTGACGGCTCCGGCGCTGCGCTGGAGCGAGAAGGTCCTTTTGCCGATGGTGGTTTTTTTCAGCTTTTTGGCCAGCATGGTCGGCCGGCTGATCAATCCCAAGGGCCTGAAAAAGAACCCGTTCCTGACGAAAGATGACATCAAGACCCTGATCAAGGATATCTCCCGGGAAGGCATCCTCGAACCGCAGGAGAAGGAGGCGATCGACACGATCTTTGACCTGACGCTGGCGAAGGCTGCCGACGTCATGGTGCCTTTTAAGAACGTCGTCCCGGTGCAGATGGCCGATCCCCTGGAGGCTCTCCGGGAGAGATGCCGGGCCACTCACTTCACGCGTTTTCCCGTCATCGAAGGCAAAGCGTTGAAAGGGGTCATCAACGTCTTCGACCTTTTCTACGGCCTCGGCGCCGGCGGCGACTGGCGCGCGTTCATCCGGCCGGCCGCCCGCATCGAGCATGATGAGAGCCTGGATAAGGTCTTTTCGAAGATGCAGCCGGCCAAAGAGAAGATGGCCGCGGTGTACAAGGGCAGCGAGCTCGTCGGGATCCTGACGATGGAAGACTTGATGGAAGAGGTGACGTCGCATTTGATCGAGGTCCACAAGCCGGAACACAAGGCGTAGCCCTTTAAAAGGGAAAGAAAATGGAAAATCAAAAAAGAGGATCCGTTTCGCGGATCAGGACGCGAAGCCTGGGGATGTTGATGGGGCTTATCGCTGCCGGTGTTTTGTCGTGGATGGCGCCGCCGGCGCTCGCCGCTGGACCGGGAGATCCCAACAGGCCCCTGGTGGTGCGCGTCTTTCACTCACCGGCCTGCCAGTCGTGCATCAAGGTGATCCACGACGTCATCCCTGATATAGCCAAGAAATACGGGGACCGGGTGCGCTGGGAATATTGGGATATCTCGATCAAGGAGAACTACCGCCAATACCTCAATCTGGAGAAGATGGCTGGCAAAGAGTTGGGGACGCCCGCGGTCATGGTGGGGCACAAGGTCACCATCGGGATCGCGGAGGCGGTGGACTATCTGGACCGGTTCATCGGTGAAGAGCTGGCCTCTCCGACGGGCTTCGTCTCGCTTGAGGACGAGATCGACCTCATCAAGCGTTTCCTGTCGTTTGGCCCCTTGGCGATCCTCGGCGCCGGCTTAGTCGACGGCGTCAACCCGTGCGCGTTCACGGTGATCGTTTTCTTCGTGTCGTTCCTGTCTTTCATGGGATACCGCCGCCGGGAGATGGTCTTTATCGGGATCGCCTACATCTTGGCCATCTTCTTGACCTATCTGGCGATCGGCTTCGGGTTCTTCAAGGCGCTGTATTCGTTGCAGGGTTTCTTTATGGTCTCCAAGGCCATCTACCTGGCGATCGGGGCCTTAAGCCTTTTTCTGGGCGTTGTGGCGCTCAATGATTACGTTATCTATAAGAAGACCGGCCAGACCGAAGGATTGGCGCTTCAGCTGCCGCGGCCCATCAAGAATAAGATCCACAGCATCGTCGGCGCATATTACCGCAAGGATAAGAAGGACCAGGATAAGGCGCTGGGCGGCCTTTTTGCCAGCGCGTTGATCGTGGGCTTCCTCGTCTCGCTCCTGGAAGCGGTCTGCACCGGGCAGCTGTACCTGCCGACTATCGTCTTCGTCCTGAAAGAAGGGGCCTTGCGCGCCAAGGCCCTGACGTACCTTATCCTCTATAACCTGATGTTCATCGTGCCGTTGATCGCCGTGTTCCTGCTGGCGCTGACAGGGACGTCGTCGAAGCAGTTCGAGGATTTTGCCCGTCGGAACCTGGGGCTCATCAAGGTCGCCATGGCCGCGGTCTTTTTCGGCCTGGGGGTCGTTTTGGTCATAGGGGTTTTCTAAAAAATACCTCAAACTTGAGACAAAACAGCCAGACTCATTTGTCTCAACTTTGTTCGGGAAGTTGAGACAAAAAGGCCCTGAAAGAGCCTGACTCATTTGTCTCAAGTTTCGCAACTCATTGATCATGAAAAGAATCCTCTTATTCATCCTGCCGATCCTGTTCGTCGTGACCGTAGTCTTCACGGTCTTTGGCGTGGTGCAGCGCCGTTTCGAGCAGGAAAAATTGCTGGATGACCTGCGGCGCAAGGCCAGGGCCGTCGCGGAGAGCATGGAGCTCTCCGTGCGCCAGTCGCTGAAGAGCGGGGATTACAGGGATGCCCATTACATCGCAGAAAAGTTCCAGGCCCGCGAGCGGCTCCAGGGCTGCGTGATCTACGACAAGGAAGGCGCGGTCGTCGCCGTGACGCGCCGTTTTGCCGACTGGAAGGAAAAGGACCATCCGTATATCGCCGGGGTCATCCGCGCCAAGCAACCTCACGCCGCCTTTGAGGAATTCAAGGGATATTCGGTCTATAGCTTCGTCTTCCCCGTACTGGATGAAAACGGCGATCTTTTGGGAGTGATCGAGGTCATCCACGACACGTCGTTCGTCTTCGCCCGGCTGACGCAGATATGGCGGCAGCTCAGCGTTGCCCTCGTGATCCTGATCATCCTGATCGCGCTGCTCGCCCTCCTGATCCAATGGAGGATTTTTTTCTTGCCCGTCAAGCAGCTGACGGAATGGTTCTACCGCTTCCAAAAGGGGGAAGGCGACGCCGGCCCGCCTATCAGGGACAAGGGGGAATTGGGCAAGCTGGCCCGCGAGGTGGAGCAGGTCGCTCTGAGCCTGCGGGTGGCGCGCCGCGTGATCACGGACGAAGCCCATGTCAAGCTCCAGAAGGAAGAGCAGTGGACCGAGGAGAAACTGCGCTCACTGATCCACGCCCGGCTGGGCGAGAACCCGCTCGTCGTCGTTTCTAACCGCGAGCCGTACACCCATGTCACCGACGAGGCCACGGGTAAGTCGCGATGCCTGCGGCCCCCCAGCGGCGTCGTGACCGCCGTCGACCCGATCATGCGCGCCTGCGGCGGGATCTGGGTGGCCCACGGCAGCGGCAACGCCGACAGGGATTTCGTCAACTCCAAGAACAAGCTGGGCGTCCCGCCGCAAGACAACCGGTATATCCTCAAGAGGGTCTGGCTGACGAAGGAGGAGGAGGCGGGTTACTATTACGGGTTTTCGAACGAAGGGTTGTGGCCTTTGTGCCATGTCACCCACACAAGGCCCATCTTCCGCGATGCCGATTGGCAGGCGTATAAAGAGGTGAACCAGAAATTCGCCGACCAGGTCTTAGAAGAGCTGCCTGCGAAGAGCCCTTTTATCTTCATCCAGGATTTCCATTTCACGCTGCTCGGGCGGATGATCAAGGAGAAGAGGCCCGATGCGACGGTCGCCCTCTTCTGGCACATCCCTTGGCCGAATCCCGAGGTCTTCGCGATCTGCCCGTTCCAGAAGGAGATCTTAAGCGGCATCCTGGGCTGCGATCTCGTCGGCTTCCATCTCCAGTTCCATTGCAATAATTTCCTGGACACGGCCAATAGGCTGCTGGAATGCCGGGTCGACACCGAGAAATTCAGCGTCAATGTCGCCGGCAAGGAGACTTTCGTCAAGGCGTTCCCTATCAGCGTGCCCGGAGGCCAGGGGCTTGCGCCGGTTGACCCGGCAAAGATAGAGAAGATCCGCGAGGAATATCGCCTCAGGGATAAGATCGTCGTCGTGAGCGTCGACCGCATCGATTACACCAAGGGGCTGGTCGAGCGCGTGCTGGCGATCGACCGCTTCCTCGAGCTGAATCCCCAGTACAGGCGCAGGATCGTTTTTGTCCAGCTGTGCGCGCCCAGCCGGGTCCACCTTAAGCGGTACCGCGACCTGGCGACCGAGATCGATGAGCTCGTCGACAAAAAGAACTGGAAGTATTCCGAGGAAGGGTGGGAGCCGATCGTCCATCTTAAGCGGCAGTTTTCCCCGGAGGAGGTCCAGCCGTTCTACGCGCTGGCGGACGTCTGCATCGTCAGCTCGCTCCACGACGGCATGAATCTTGTCGCCAAAGAGTTCGTCGCTTCGCGTAAGGATAACGGCGGGGTGCTCGTCTTGAGCCGTTTTACGGGTGCCGCGCGGGAGCTGACGGACGCGGTCCAGATGAACCCTTATTCCATCGCGGAGTTCGCCGATGCCATCAAGACCGCGTTGGAAATGCCAGAAGAAGAGAAAAAGAAACGCATGGAGAGCATGCGGCGGGTGGTCAACGAGTATAACGTCTATCGTTGGGCCGGCAGCATTTTGACCGAGCTGTCCGCCCTCAAAAAAAGCTGAAGGTTTCCGGGAGGAGCTGAAATGGACGATATCCTTTTCGCATCGGAGCGTTTTGTGGGGCTTCTGTTGCCGTTGGCCGTTTTGTTGATCGTCTATATAGTGACAAAGATCCTGCGCCGGGTACTTTACAGCCGTCTGAACCGCTGGGCCAAGCATACCGCAACCGACATCGACGATATCCTGATCGAGGCCACCCAGCGCCCCTCGGTTTTCTGGTGCCTGATGGCGGCGATCTATTTCGCGGTCCAGTCTTCCAGGCTTCCGGACAGCGCGATGGTCCTCGCCCATAGACTCTTGGCTGCCGCCTTCATCGCCTCGTTCACCTGGGTCGCCGCGACCCTGGCGACGCGCCTGATCCGTTCGCGCTCCCAGCGCCTTTCCGGCGCCCTGCCGTTCACGAGCTTAAGCGAGAACATCAGCCGGATCCTTGTTTTCGGTTTGGGCGGCCTAATGATGCTCAACGGCCTGGGGATCTCGATCACGCCGATCCTGGCGACCCTGGGGGTCGGCAGTTTGGCCGTGGCGCTCGCCCTGCAGGACACGCTCTCGAATCTTTTCTCGGGGGTCCATATCACCATCGCGCATCAGATCAAGATCGGCGATTACGTGAAGCTCGAGACGGGTGAGGAAGGATATGTCACGGACATCAACTGGCGCACGACCCAGATCCGCATGCTGCCGAATAACGTCGTCTTGATTCCCAACTCAAAATTGACGCAGGCGATCGTGACCAACTATTATTTGCCGGAGAAGGAGATGTCGGTCACCATCAACGTCGGCGTCCATTACAACAGCGATCTCGAGCGCGTCGAGCGGGTGACCTGCGAAGTGGCCAAAGAGGTCATGAAGGAGGTCCCGGGAGGAGTGCCGGCATTCGATCCTTTTATCCGGTTCCATACCTTCAATGATTTCAGCGTTGATTTTACCGCCATCCTGAGGGCTAAAGAGTTCGCCGATCAGTATCTGATCAAGCACGAGTTCGTCAAAAGGCTCCACCGCCGCTATGCGAAGGAAGGGATCGTCATCCCGTATCCGATCGAGGCGGTCAATTATGAGCAAGAAAACGGTCCTGGAAGCAGGGGGAGAGAGGCATGACGCATTTTTTTGACACGTGCGGCCGGCTCAAGAAGATCGTCGGGCGCCGGCCCGTGGCGCTCTTTTTGGATTACGACGGGACGCTAGCGCCCATTGCGCCGACGCCGGCGCAGGCGCGGATGCCTGCCGAGATGAAAAGGCTGATAGAGGAGTTCACCGCTGTGCCGCGCTGCCGGTTGACCGTCGTCAGCGGCCGCTCGCTGCGCGATATCCGCAAGCAGGTGGGCGTGCGCCGCGTTTTCTATGTGGGCAACCACGGCTTGGAGATGGCCGGGCCGGGTCTTCGTTCCAAGAGCCTTTTGACGCCCGAATTAAAGGAGACCATGAAGAGGGTTAAATGGTCCCTGAGGAAAGAGGTCGCGGATATCCCGGGCGTCTTGTTGGAGGATAAGGGGTTGACGTTGAGTGTCCATTATCGGCTTGCGAGCCCTGAGGATGTCGCCTCGGTCCGCCGCGGTTTCGTCCGCGCCGCGGGGCCGTTCCTTGAAGAGGGAGAGATCGTCGTGACTCGCGGCAAGCGGGTCTTTGAGGTCCGCCCGCCCTTGAAGGCCGACAAGGGACAGGCGGTCTTGTGGCTGTGGAAGCAGCAGAAGATTGCCTGCGGCAGAAAGGACCTTTTTCCTGTCTACCTCGGCGATGACGCGACCGATGAGGACGCGTTCATCGCCTTGAAGGGGCGGGGGTTGGGCATCCGGGTGGGCGCCGCCGGGGCTTCCGCGGCGTCTTATTATCTGAAGAGCACCCACGAGGTCGAGGAGTTCTTGCGGCTTCTGCTGGGATTGGAGATATGCGCCCAATGCCTGAATTGACGCGAGCCCAGGAGCCGTTCCGTTTTTACACGAGGCTCAACCTCACCGAGCTGACGGGGTTGAAAGCCAGGGACCTGACGCATCTCGTGGAGTTGCTGCGCGAGGTGCCGGGTTCGTCGATCTACCACCACACCCATCGCTTCCTGCAGCAGCACCAGCATCTGTCGCCGGAGCCGCCCAATGATTTCGCTTATTGGGTCACCGGGGTACTGGGGGAAGGCGTTCTCGGGGAGCGCCTGGCCAGCATCGACATCGTGCAGTTCTCCGAGATCCGGCGCTTGCGGGAAAAGATCATCGAGGAGATCGAGGTGTACCTGCGGGAGGAGCCTTCTGCCCAATTGCGCTTCGCGCGGGAAGGCCAGGAGTTCCATTTTATGAAGTCTTTGAGCTTTTTTGTCCCGACCGCTTACGCCGCTTACGACCTCGCCGAGTTCGCCGAGGTCCTGAAAAAGATCACGATCGATTCCATTTATTTCCATATTTTCGAGGCGCGGCTGCGGCTGGGCAAGGGGATGAACGATTTCTCCAACTGGTTCAGCACGTCGCTCGGCGAGAAGACGCTGGCCGCCGATATCGCGCGGCTGGATCCCTATACGCAGACCTTAGAAGACCTCCGGCAGAGGATCATCGGGTTGATCGAGAGCCGGGTCCATACCTCCCATGCCTAAGATAGAAGATTATATCCCGATCGTCGGGGCCTCCGTGATCGATGACCTGCGGCTCATCGCCGAGCGGCTCAAGGGAAAGATCATCCAGCATATCAATTCTACGGCCGTCGGGGGCGGGGTCGCCGAGATCCTCAACCGGATGGTGCCCCTCCTGCGCGAGCTGGGGGTCGACACCCGCTGGGACCTGATCAAGGGCGGCGCCGAGTTCTTCGAGGTGACGAAGAAGTTCCATAACGTCCTTCACGGCCGCAGCGATGAGGTCACCCGCAAGGATTTCGACGTTTTCATGGAGACGAGCCGGCGCAACATCGAAGAGGTCCAGACTTATGGCGACGTCGTTTTCATCCATGACCCGCAGCCCATCGCGCTGGTGCGCAAAAAAGCCGGGAATAAATGGCTGTGGCGTTGCCATATCGATGTCTCGGAGCCTCACCCGGAGGTCTGGGGATTTTTGAGGGAATTCATCGTTTCCTATGACGCGGCCGTCTTTTCCGCGCCCGCTTTTTCCCAGCAGCTGCCGATCCGTCAGTTCCTGATCGCTCCGTCTATCGATCCGTTGAGCGATAAGAACCGTGAATTGCCTCAGGAAGTAATCGACGGGGTTCTTGAGAAATACGGGATCTCTACCCGAAAGCCCATTGTGACCCAGATCTCCCGTTTCGACCGGCTCAAAGACCCCCTGGGCGTCGTCGAGGCGTATGCGAAGGTCAAAAAATATATCGATTGCCAATTGGTCCTGGCCGGCGGCGGGGCAGCCGATGATCCGGAAGGGGTCCAGGTCTTTGAGGAGGTCAAGGAGAGGGCCAAAAAAGACCCGGACATCCACGTCCTTCTGTTGCCCCAGAACGACATCGAGGTCAACGCCTTGCAGCGCGCTTCGACCGTCATCATGCAGAAGTCGCTGCGGGAAGGGTTTGGCCTGACGGTCGCGGAGGCGCTCTGGAAGGCGAAGCCCGTGGTCGCCTCCCATGTCGGAGGCATCCCTTTACAGGTCACCCACAAGTATTCGGGATTGCTCTGTCATTCGATCGACGGCGCGGCTTTCGCGCTTAAGCAGCTGCTCAACAGCCCCCGGTATGCTAAGAGGTTGGGGGAGAACGGCCGTGAGCACATCCGCAATAATTTCCTCCTGACCCGCCACCTCCGGGATTATCTCATGGTCTTCGCGGCCCTTTACCACCCGAACGAAGACCTTGTCTACTTTTAGCGCCCGCTACCGCCTGCGGCTGAAAACCATTGCCAAAAAGAACGCTTTGTATTATATTAGTACCTTAAATTAGCTGTTTCGATGTAGGGAACAGGCATGCCTGTTCCCTA
>JBFZAX010000085.1:0-3619 GCA_041308805.1 Candidatus Omnitrophota bacterium
GAATTATACCGAAGGCATGCCTATTATCGGAGATACCGTGAAGGCGATGGAAGAGATCGTTTACGGAGCTAACGGAAAACAGAGCATCGGCGGCATGGTCATCGGCGGAGCGTTTGAAAAAGCCGAAGAATATCTGGGCGTCAGCATACCCGAGAGTCTCCATGATTCGTTCAGGATGGTTCTTCCGTGGCAGGCCTCCGAGTATGCGATAGCGCAGGACTTAGAGAGGACGCTGCCGTACATGACTTCAGAGCAGGCGGCGGTCGTTGTTAAAGTCGCTGGAGAAAAAGACAGCCACCACGACTGGAGAAACGATGCAAGGGTGGATAAGATCCTCGCGCCCATCGAAAAAGCACAGGAAGAGAAGGCGCTTAGACAGCAGAAGAAGCATTTCGGGATTCCGCGCACCAGCCAGGATCATGAGCGCTTCGATGAAATCAATGCCCGCCTGGCGATGATCGAGGCCGGGGAGAGGCAGGAAAGGGCGTCGAACATGCTCGCCGCGATAGGTAGGCAGAGCGCTGAATATGAGGGCAAACATCTGGCGGCCAAGGCGAACGAAGAGTTCAAAGCGGCCAACGAAACGCTGACCGTGTTGCAGAAGGCGCAGGCTGAGAAGTCGATGGCGAAGATGATCGCGGATGCGAAGACGCCGGCTCAGGAGCGCGAGTGGCTTGAGCGCGAACTCATGATCATGCGCGAGAAGGAGCAGGCGAGCCAGGAGCATGAAGCCCTGAGCACCCAGAAATCGCAATCCCTTGATAAGCTTGAGGTTGAGGCTCAGAAAGAAGCGAAGGAAGCTTCGGCTAAGCGCGTCAAGCAGCTCGATGAGCAGATGATCGCGCTTCAGAAAGAGATCCGCCAGGCCAAGATCGATAAGATGCTCGGGTTTGAGAATCCGGGCGACGTGACCCTCGGCTGGGTGGCGACGCTCAAGGGAGATAAGGGCGTTAAGGCGTTAAAAGAGGCCCTGGCGAACGCCGGTTATTATGATCCGACCCTGGGGATGGAGAAAGCGGTTGAGATCTATCGCGCCGTGAACAACAGGCCCGGCCGCAACGATATGTTCTTAAGCGAAGATTTTGAAGCGCTGCGCGCTGAGCTGAAGATCGTTTATGGCGAGAAGGCCGTGAGCGAGGACTTGGAGGCCCTGGAAGGCCTGGCCCTGAAAGGACACCACAAGAGCCTGTTGCTGACGAGAGCGAGATGGGAGAAGGGTATCAAGAGCGCGGCCAAGATGGATGAGGCGTTGATGGGTCTATTGCTCGCCCGGGTGGAAGCGAGCCGCAAGCTCTTGGGTTATACGGTCCAGGAGAAGACGAGGAACGGTGAAGCGGTGGCTCTCCAGGAAAACCTCCTGGCCCTCGATCGCCGCATCACGGACAGGCAGTTTGAGATCGTCGTCAAGAAAGGATCGCCGGAAGGGATGAGACTGGAATTCGCCAAGAAGCTGACCGAAGAGTTCCTGGCGCGGCTCGACGATCCCAAAGAGAGGGCGTCGGCCGAGAAGAAGCTCGCGCGGCTCTATGAAGTCCTCGAAGCGGAGATCGTCCGGCTGACCGCGGCTGCGAGAAACGGCAAGATCGCGGAATTCAATGAGGTCTCCCACGGCAATACGATCCGCGAGCTCGCCCGGTTGCACGCGACGATATGGCTGAGACTTGACGAGATGAAGTCCAGGCCGGCGGCGCCTGAGGTCCAGGTCGTCGAGAAGAAGGAAACGCCGAAGGAGCCGTTGGCGCAGGAGGCGAAGAAAGAGCCCGGCTTGCTCGCCCGCATCTGGAATGCGCTGCCGTCTTTTGTCGGCAGCGCTCACAGCGCGGAGCTGAAGGATAACAGCGCGGCGAGGGAGATCCTCGCTCAGGTCGCCAGCACGCCTCGTTTTGTCGTCCCGGTGGAGAAAAAGGAGAAGGATGCGAATGGCAAAGAGATGAGGACCGTCATCCATACCGTTCCCGAAGGGGCTTTGGCGGCGCTGGTCGCCCGCAAGCTGGCTGAGAGGTTCGGCTGGACGTATTTTGAGGTGCCCGCGGGGCTGAAATACGCTTATATGGACGCTGCCAAGAATACCAATGATTATCAGGCCGTACTGGGCCGGTTGGTCAAGGAGTCATATCCTGATGCCGTCATCGTCGAGCTGCACTTCAACTCCGAGCGGGCCAAGGGCCTCTTCTTCCGGACCGAGACCAACAAGAACGGCAACGGCGTCCACATGATCAAGAGAGATAGGAGCGGTAACGTTGTCGCCCAGAAGCAGCCGGGCCGCGCTTCCGACCTCCTGGATTATCCGTTCACGACCCTTGCCGAGTTCGAAGCGAATGATCTCTTCGCGGAGTTCAATAAGAAAGGCGATGTCTCGGCCGTCGATTCGAGATTCGAAGATGCGGCGAAAGACGTCAAGGCGTTCGTTGATTTCTACATATCCTACGCGCAGACCCAGTCTAACTTCGATAAGTCCAAGGGCGTCGTCATCCTCGCCGGTCACGGCGGGTTACATTTCGATGAATCTTACAAGGTGGCCGTTAATGGAGGCGGGAAGCAGATCAAGGTGACCGGCGCCGAAATCGAGGTCAACCCGGCGCAGCTGAAGGCATTTTCCACGCCCGGCGCCCGCGTTGCCGTTCCTCGCGGATCTTTGGAAAAGACGGTCACGTCGTTAAATGAGATCAGGCAGACGTCTGACGCGAATATCCTTGAGCGGCACAGCAAGGCCGCAGATCGGATCGTCGCAGCGGCTGCCAAGGTGAAGCTGGAGAATTTGAATATTACGCAGGTCCCAGCCGTCCCCGCGGTTGCCAAGCTGGCGCAGACAACACCCGAGATGCCTAAGGCGGTTGTGGCGGATAAAAAGACAGCCGAAAAGGTCGAGCCTAAGGCTGAGGTCGGGCCTGTCGCGGTTGTGCTTGCCGCTGTTGCGCCGGCTGCGGCGATGGCGGCAGACAAGAAGATAACAGAGAAGATCGAGCCGAAGGCCGAGGCTGCTCCTGTTCTTTTGGTCCAGAATGCGGCGCCGGTGAAAGGACAGGAGCCCGCAGCGGCCGAGAAGAAGACCAGCTGGGGGAATTTGCCTGAACTTTGGAACACGGAACTACCGGCGCAAGCCCCGGTGCCTGTTGTCGAGTCGCCGAAAGTCGTAGAACCGGCATCGGCCGTTGAGGCTCCGAAGGCTGCTGCGCCGGCGCCCGCGGTCGAGGCCGCGCCTAAAGTGGAGATCGCGACCGAAAAGCCGGTAGAGGCGCCGAAGGTTGCCGCAGAAGCTGTCAAGTCGCAGGCCATGCCCGCGCCTCGCGTTCAGTCGGGCGGTATCGAAGAGACAGACCTCGGGGAGGTCCAGGCTCCTGTCGTTGAGCAGCAGAAGGCCGCGGTTGCCGAAGCGCCGAAGGCAGAGGTCAAGCAAGAAGCGCCGGTCCAGGCGCCTGCTGTTGCGGAAACAAAACCTGCCCCTGTTGTCAAGGCGCCGGCAGCCGCTGAAGCGCCTAAACCTGCTAATTAGACCCGGGCGAAGAAAACGCCGGCGGTCAAGACCGTGGCTGCAAAGCCGGTCATCGACAGGGGCACGCAGTACCCTCAGCAGCACAAGCGTCTGGCCGATTACCGCGAGCAGATGGAAGAGAGGCTG
>JBFZAX010000086.1:0-3381 GCA_041308805.1 Candidatus Omnitrophota bacterium
TAACATCTCAGGGTCTCAAGTCAGTCGATAGTCTATAGTCGATGGTCTATGGTCAAAACCTAAGACGTCAGGTTAAGGAGGTTACGAACGTTAAGAAGGTTAAGGACGTTACTGCGCCAAGCTTAAAAGAGAAGCAAGCTTTTGCCTTTTATCCTGACAGTAACCTTCTTAACCTCCTTAACTTTCTTAACATCCGCAACCTAAGACCGTTCTTTTATCCATCGACGATCGACCATTGACCATCGACTATCGACTCATTCGCGTTAAGATACTCCACAGAACGCCAATTGTTCATTGTGGAGCCCCGCGTCTTTTAGCCCTTCGCGGGGCGGAATCCCGCCCGTCCGCCGAAGGCGGTCGCCCCGCTGTGCGGGGCAGGGGTGCGGGGTTCATTTTTAATTGCTAATTGCTCTTCGCTCCTCACTTCTGATTCATGTTATCCAGAAATTCATTATTATTCTTGGTCTTGCAAAGCTTGTCAATTAAAAGTTCCATCGCCTCCGCCGAGTTCAGCTCGTTCAAGACCTTGCGCAGGATCCAGATCTTCTGCAGGTATTTCGGGTCCAGCAGAAGCTCTTCGCGCCGGGTGTTGGAGCGCTTGATGTCGATGGCCGGGTAGATGCGGCGCTGGAAGAGGTTGCGGTCCAGCTGCAGCTCCATGTTGCCCGTGCCTTTGAACTCTTCGAAGATAACCTCGTCCATGCGGCTGCCCGTATCGACCAGGGCGGTCGCGATAATGGTCAGGCTCCCCGCCTCTTCCAGGGCGCGGGCGGCGCCGAAGAACCTCTTCGGTTTATGCAGCGCGTGGGAGTCCATGCCGCCGGTGAGGATCTTGCCGGAATGGGGGACGACCGTGTTGTAGGCGCGCGCGAGCCTCGTGATGCTGTCCAGCAGGATCACGACGTCCTTCTGGTGCTCCACCAGCCTCTTGGCCTTTTCCAGGACGATCTCGGCGACCTGGACGTGGCGCTCCGCCGGTTCGTCGAACGTCGAGCTGATGACCTCGCCCTTGACGTTGCGCTGCATGTCGGTCACCTCTTCGGGCCGCTCGTCGATCAACAGGACGATCAAGACCGTCTCGGGGTTGTTGCGGGTGATGGCGTTGGCGATCTTCTGCAGCAGGACCGTTTTGCCGCTGTAGGGCTGGGCGACGATCAACCCGCGCTGGCCCTTGCCGATGGGCGCCAGCAGGTCCATGATACGCATCGAGACCTCGTCGGGCGCGGTCTCGAGCAAAAACCGCTCCTTGGGATAGATCGGCGTGAGGTTGTCAAAGAGTATCTTGTCCTTGATCGCCTCGGGGTTCTCGAAATTGACCGCTTCGACCTTCAAGAGCGCGAAATACTTCTCGCCTTCCTTCGGCGGCCGGATCTGGCCGCTGACCGTGTCGCCGGTCTTCAGATCGAACTTGCGGATCTGCGACGGCGAGATGTAGATGTCGTCAGGACACGGCAGGTAGTTGTAGTTGGACGACCGCAGGAACCCGAACCCTTCCGGCAGGATCTCCAGCACCCCTTCCCCGAACATCAGCCCTTCGCGCTCCGCCTGCGCCTGCAGGATCTTGAAGATCAGGTCCTGCTTCTTGGAGCCGCTGATCCCGTTGACGTTGAGACCCTTGGCGAACTTGCTCAAGTCCGAGATCTTCATCTCTTTCAACTTCGCTATTTCCAGCTTTTCTGTTTCCACTGTCTCCTCCTTGACTCGTTTGATATCAAATCTTTCCCTGTGCTGCCCCGTGGCGCCGGACCCGCCCTAAACGCGCCACCGATCCATAAGATCTTTTACCTGGTTATAAGTCCTGTTACGGGTCCCGCTGTTATCTATGATGAAGTCGCCCCGGGCGATCTTTTTTCTCAGGGGCCATTGCAGGGCTGACCGTCGACGCCAGTCCTTCGACGAAAACCTTTTGCCGCCAGCCACCCGGCGGCGGGCTGCTGCCGGGGACGCGGCGACGACGACCGTCGCATCGAAGAGATCCTCGAAACCCGCCTCGAACAACAACGGCACTTCCACGACACAGACTCGTCTGCCGGCGCTCCCGCGGCTGAGGAACGCCTTCACGCGGCGCCGCACCAGGGGATGGACCAGCGCGTTGAGCTTCTGCGCCAGGCGGCGGCTCGCGAACGCCTCGCGGGCCAGGGCCCGGGCGTCCAACCGCCCCTTCACGAAGACGCCGTCGCCGAAAACCCGGCGGATATCCTCCCGCAGGCACTTGTTCCCGCGCAGCTCTTCATGCGCCATTTCGTCGGCGCTCGCGACCAAGGCTCCCCGGCGCGCGAAAAACCCCAAGACCGTCGTCTTGCCCGTCCCGAAACCTCCGGTCAGGCCGATCCGCTTCATGAGCGCAACGCCTTGCGATAAAGATCCAAATACTTCTTCGCCGATTCTTTCCAGGAAAAGTTCAATCCCATGACCCTTTTCATTAGCTCCTGCCACTTTTTCCTGTCGCCGTAAACCGCCCAGGCCCGCTGCAGCGCGTCCCACAACTGGGTCTCGTCGTAAAGACCGAAGACGAAACCGTTGCCGTGGCCGGGGCGTGCGTTATAATCCTCCACCGTATCGGCCAGGCCTCCGGACCTGAAGACCACCGGCACCGTCCCGTACTTGAAGCTGATCATCTGGCTGAGGCCGCAGGGCTCGAACTGCGACGGCATCAAAAAGACATCCGCGCCCGCGTAGATGCGGTGGGCCAGGATGTCGTCGAAGTGCGCGCTGACGTACAGCTGGCTCGGATGCTTCTTCGCCAGCTCGGCGAAAGCCAACTCCGTATCGGCGTCGCCCGTGCCCAGGACCACGGCCTGGCCGCCGGCCTCGAACAACCGCGGCAGGACCTTGAGGATCAGGTCCGTGCCCTTCTGGGCCACCAGCCCGCCGACAAATCCGACGAGGAGAGCGTCGTCCTTGACGGTCAGCTGGCACATCTGCTGCAGCTGCGCCTTGTTGACCTTTTTGGGCGACGGGTCCTTGATCGAATAGTTCGCGAAGAGATGCTGGTCCCCCTGGGGGTTCCAGATCTTGTAGTCGATGCCGTTAAGGATCCCCTCGAACCTGTCGCGCCGCGTCGAAAGGACTCCCTCGAGCCCGCAGCCGGAGGTCGTCGTCAAGACTTCCCGGGCGTAGGTGGGGCTGACCGTATTGAGGAAGTCCGAAAAAAGGATGCCTCCCTTCAGCAGATTGATCTTGTCGTAATACTCCAGCGCCGAAACCGTGAAATACTCAGGGCCGAGGCCGGTCGAAGGCAGGCCCTCTTTCCCGAAGATCCCCTGATAACCGATATTGTGGATGGTCAGGACCGACTTCGGGGCGGCCTCCCTCTCAAAGAACCTGTCCGAGAAAGCCCGCAGGTAGACCGGGACCAGGGAAGTCTGCCAATCATGACAA
>JBFZAX010000087.1:0-7033 GCA_041308805.1 Candidatus Omnitrophota bacterium
TCTCCGGCTTGATCTTCATGGTGATGAAACCGTCCTCGTTGATGATGGGCGTGACCGACAGCTGGAGCCCGACGTCCACATAGGTCACGGATTCGGAGACCGTCGTGGTCGCCTGGCCGCTCGTTGTGCTCGTCGTGACGTAGGCCTGGCGCTCGCCGACATGGATCTTCGCCTCCTGGTTGTTGGTGACGGAGATCTGGGGGCACGAAAGGATCTTGGTCTTGCCGATGGTCTGCAGGTAGCGGATCAGGGTGTCAAAATCGTTGGCGCCGACCATGCCGAAGTGCAGGCTCTCGCTGCCGACCGTCTTGTTGGAGGACGAAAGGTCCGAGGTCGTGCCGCTGAAAGGATAGGAGCCGAGCCCCTCGTTCGCATACTGCTCGCTGCGGGAGGTAAAACTGCCCGCGGTGGTCGCAGGATTGATGACCGCAAAAGGCGACGAGCCCAGATAGGTCAACCCGTACTTCGCCCCGAGGTCGAAAAGGCCCTCCCATTGCACGCCCCGGGCGAAATCGTTCACCAGGTTGATCTTGATGATCCGCGCGTCGATCAAAACCTGACGGGTCTTGCGGTCCAGGCCCTGGATCAGGGCCTCGATATCACCCATGCGCTCCGGCAGGGTCTGGACGATGATCTGGTTGGTGCGGTCATCCGAACGCACCGTGCCGACCTTCTTGACGTCCAGCTGGTTTTTGAGCTGGTCCTCGACGTCTTTAGCCTTGGCATATTTCAAATCGAAGATCTTGATGGTCGTCCTCTGCTCCAGCGCCGCCATCGCCTTATCGATGTCTGCCAGCCGGTCCGGCGTGTCCATCACCATGACCGTGCCGGTCTCAGGCTCCACAAAGACCTTGCCGATCGCGCTCTTGAAACTGTCCAGGATCGCGAAGACCTGCTCAGGGATCGCGTATTGCAGCCGGAAGACCCTGACCTTCCGGGTGTCCGAAAAATTCTTGCCGAAGAAAGACTTGTATTCCTCTTCCGTCATGACGTTGTAGATATCGCCCTTCTTCTCGTAGGCGAGATTGTTGCTGCGGATCATGAGATCGAAGACATCCGCCAGGGGGACGTTCTCGACCATCAGCGTCACCCGTCCGGAGACCTTCTGCGTCGGGATGATATTGAGCCCCGCCTTGCCGGCCAGATATTTGAGCGCCTCCGTCACTTCCATGTCCCTCAAGTCCAGCGAAACGTACGGGGAGTCGATCCCGCCGGGCACGGACGGCCCCGGCGGCGGCAAGGCCTTCGCCGAGGCATAACGGACCTCGGCGTCATCGGCTTCGGCTCCGAAGACCCCCATCGCGGCCAAGGCCAGAACGAGAGCTACCTGCCCCTCCCTTTTGAACTTACCGCTCCGATTCATATTTCTCCCGCGTGACGAGATACCGGCGCGCCATATCCGCGTCCTTATCGTTGGGCGCGTTCTTCAGATATGACGAAAAATGCTGGACCGCTTTCTTTTCGTCGATCAGATATTGGGAATAGATGATCCCCAGGTTGTAGTGGGCGAAAGACTCGTCGGACTTAAGCCCCAGCGTCTTCTCGAACTCCTTGACCGCCTCGGGATACATCTCTTTTTCAGTATAGATAACGCCCAGGTTGTAATGGAGCAGGGCGTTCTCCTTCTCCAGCTGTTCGAGCCGGCGGTTGACCGACGCCAGGCTCCGGGGGTATTCGTCGGCCTGGGCCTGGAGCCGGCTGTTCTCGTCGAGCGTCTTGCGCAACGCGTCCCTCATGTCGGAGATCGTCGCCTCCTTGTCAGCGAGCAAGGCGAGGCTTTCGCGGTGCGCCTTCTCCCACTCTTCCTTCTCTTTGTCCCAATCTTTGAGGTGGGAATCCATCTTCTCGATCTTGCGGTCCTGGACCATCCGGTCTTTGGCGGACTCGTTGTACTCCTCGTTGAGCGCCTTCATGCGCTCGCGCATCTTGTTGACCTCCAGCTTCAACGCCGTGTTCTCCTGCTCCAGGACCTCGGTCCGGCGCAGCGCCTCATCGTGGGCCTTCGAAGAGACCTTGCTCTTCGACGCGTCCTTGAGCTCGTCGTTCTCCTGCTGGAGCTTAACGAAGGAATCCAAAAGGTTCTTGAGCTTCGTCTCATAGGCCTTCGACGCCTCAAAGAGGCTCTGGTTCTTTTCCTTGAGCCCCTTGGCCTCTTCGATGAGGTCCAAGCTCGACTCATATTGGGCCCTCAGCTTATCCCATTGCGCCTTCTCATTCTGGTATTGGGCCTGGGAATCCTCGTATTTCTTCTCCGCCGCATTGAGCTTCTTGACCGTATCATCCATGCCGCCCCTTAAAAGCTTGTTGTCTTTTTCAAGGGCGATATTCTTCGTGATCGCGCTGTTGTACTCCAGGAGCTGTGAATTGATCTTATCCATCTTCCCCAAAAGGTCGTCCTTTTCTCCCTGCAGACGCACGATCCGGTCCTGGGCGCTCTTAAGGGCCAGCGACGCATCGGAGAGGTCCGCCTCGTGCTTCCGGGAAGCCTCCTCCACTTTTTGCTGCGCCTGCGCCCACTTCTCCTGGGTCTCGCGGAACTTCTCCTGGTACCCCTTCGCCTCATCGGCCGCCAGCTGTTTCTCGTCGCGCAGCTGCTGGAGCTTCAGCCGGAGGGCGCTGAGCTCGCCCTTATAATCCTCGCGCTCCTTCTCAAACCCATCGGCCTGCTTGACCGCCAGGGCCGCTTTCTCGTCAGCCAACACGAGCTGCTGCTGCAGCCCTTTGATCGTATCCTGGGCGTCCTCGAGCTTCTTCTCCCAGGCCTTCTGCTTTTTCTGAAGGTCCGCGACCTCCTCTTCCCTCTTCTTCAGGGACTTGCCCTTGTCCTTCTGGAATTCCTGGAGCTTCTGCTCGAGGGTCTTGTTATCGGCCATCAGGTCTTCGATCTGCTGCTGGTATTTTTTGCGCAGCGCCCCTTCCTGGTCGTCCGCGCCCGCGCTCCTCTTCTCGGCGATCTTCAGCTTCTGCTGGGCGTCCCGGAGCTGCTCGATGAGCCGCTCCCGCTGCTGTTTGATCGCCACCAGCTCGTCATCGTAGCCGAAAAGGATCTTCTTGCGCTGGTCGCTCAAAAGGCTGTTCTCATCCTGCAGCGACTGGTTCTCTTCCTTGAGCTTGCGGATCTGGACGCCGGCGGCCTGCAGGGCCTGCTCCGAATCCTGCAGCTCAAGCCGCAGCTTCTCATTATCGCCGCGGACATCGGCAACCTTCGCCTCCTTGCCCGAGATGACCTCGCCGTAATTGTCCATCGCCATCCGTTTCTCGTCGAGCCGCTGGGCCAGGGCCTCTTTCTGGACTTCCAGGTCCGTGATCCTTTGCTGGGCCGTCTCCAGAGCGGCGCTCGTCTGCTCCTTCTCTTCTTCCACATCTTCCAGCCGCTGACGGACCCCGTCGACCATCGTTCGCTGCTCGGACTTGAGGCTCTGCAGCTCTTTATGCAGGGCTTCTCGCTCATCCTTGAGCTGGCGGAAGGCGTCGTCAAAATTATTGAGGGTGTCGGAGACGACGCCGGTCGTCGTCTGCTGGGCCCAGCCGCGGAACGGGGCCAAAAAGACAAAGGCGAAAAGCAGCGCCGCCCCAAGACCCTTCAGTCCCCGAATTCCCGTCCTTCTCTTGCCCGCATGGCGCATCATATCAATTCACCGTCCTTAAACCCTTAAAGGTCGATTTCCTGTCGATCGGGTCCACATCCAGGTTCACCGGCGCCGGCATCGGGTTCAGAGACTGATAATCCTGGATATCCTTGATCGCCGGCTCTTCGACCGTCTTGCCCGCTTCCGTCACAAAGATCTCGCCGCTGACGATGCGCGGGGTCAACATGATCAACAGGTCGGTCTTTTGCAATCTCTCCTTGGAGGCCTTAAAAAGCCAGCCCAGGAGAGGGACATCCCCCAAATAGGGCGTCTTCGTGGTCCCTTTCACTTTGATCTCGTCTTTAAGCCCGCCGATGATGACGGTCGTGCCGTCCTTGACCATGACCGTCGTCTCGGCCAGCGACGAATTGATGATGGGGATCTCGTTCTTGGTGGGGGTCACGAGCGTATCGACGACGGCGCTGATCTCGGCCTTCACCTTCATGGTGATAAAGCCGTCGTCGTTGATAGTCGGGGTCACGGCCAGCTGGGTCCCCACGTCCACAAAGGTCACGTTTTCCGCCACGGTGCTGGTCACCTGGCCCGTGGTGGTGGTCGTCGTCACATAAGCCTGTTTCTCCCCTACGTGGATCCGTGACTCCTGGTTGTTCGTCACGACAAGCTTAGGATTCGAAAGGATCTTGGTCGACCCGAGGGTATTGATATAGGTAATGACCGTATCGAAATCCTGCGCGGTCACCATGCCCACATGGAGGCTCTCGGTGCCGACCTTCGGAGTGCTGGAGGCCACTGAGCTCGTCGTGCTGCTCGCCGGATAAGAGCCGACATTGTTGTTCTCGTTCTTGAACTGCTCTTCGCGCGACGTAAAGTTCCCGGCCGTGGTCACGGGATTGACGACCGCGAACGGGGTGGAACCTATATATGCCAATCCTTTTTCCCGGCCCATGTCGAACAGCCCTTCCCACTGGAAACCCTGATCGAGCTGGTCCGAGATCTTGACCTGGATGATGTTCACATCGATGACCACTTCCTTGGTCTTGGCGTCCAGCTCGACGATGATCTGGCTGATCTGCTCCATGCGCTCCGGCAGGGTCTGGACGATGACCTGGTTCAACCGCTCGTCCGCCTTGATGAACCCGACCTTCTTGGCGTCCAGCTGGTTCTTCAGCTGGTCCTCGACCTCCTTGGCCCGGGCGTATTGGAGGGGAAAGATCTTCACGACGCTCTTCTGCTCGAACGCCTCCAGGACGGCGGCCATCTCGCGGACCTTGTCGGGGATGTCGATGACGAGAACGCTGCCGGATTCCGGGTCGACCAGGACGCGGCCGATATCGCTCTTCATGGCGTCGAAAAGGCTGAAAGCCTGCTCGGGGATCGCGTACTTGAGCCGGAACGTCGCCACCTCCCGCGTGTCCGCGAACGGCTCGCCGTAGAGCTGCTTGTATTCATCCGCCGCCATGACGCTATAGATCATGCCCCGGCGGTCGTAAGCGAGCTTGTTGCTGCGCAGCATGATGTCAAAGACGTCTTTGACCAGGACGTTCTCCACCATCAACGTGACGCGGCCCGCCACCGCCTTAGTCGCCACGATATCGAGATCGGCCTTTCGCGAAAGAAACTTCAGCGCCTCGATGATATCGATATCGCGCAGGTCCAGAGAGATGAATCCGTCCATCCCGCCGGCGATCGTGTCCGCCTCAACGAGCGCCTGTTGCGCTTCCGCGGATGAAGATGCCGGCGCCTGCTCGGCCTCAAGCGCATCGGCCGCCGGAACCGAAGCCGCAGACACCTCTTGCGCCGGCGCCGCGTCCGGGGACGAAGTGCTGATCAACGCCTGCTGGGCGCCGGCCTCGAGGACCAACCACAGGGCCGCGATCATCGCCACCAGCCCTAAGATCAAAAGCCTCATCTTCATCTCAGCTCCGCTTCCTGTCCGCCGTAAGTCAGGATGACCTTATCTTTGAAGATCGCCTGGACGCGCACGCCTTCCACGACCTGGTTCCTTTTAAGGAAATACGTCTTGTGGGACGACGAATCCTCGATCATCGCGTCGGGATTGTCCGACCAGGAGATCCCCACGAGCTTGAACTTAGCCAGGACATTCTCCTGGGGGGTCGGACCGGCCGCCGTCTCCCCTGCCGGCGCCGGCTCGGGCTCTTTAGGGCCGATCTTAAAGATGTCCCTCGCCGACGTCTTTTCGAGATAATAAGCCAGGGGCTGCAGCGCCGCCGCGGTCTTCAAAGCGCCGGCGGCCGCGGACGCGGAAACGGAAAAAGTCGGCACCGCGGATAATCTCATCGCCAGCGTCACCGCGTTAAAGACAAAATAGATCCCCATTCCCAGCGCGACGAAGGCCAGGGCCGCGTTGACCCTTTTGATCTCCAAGGGACCTGACCAGACGCGCCGCAACAGGCCCAGGGGATCCCTGAGGACCGTCGTCCAGGCGCTGAGGCCCGCCAGCGAGAGCGCCGGCGCCTTACGGCTGACCGCGCGGCCGGCCGCTGCGTTCGGCTCTTCGATCAGCTTCAGCAGCTGCTTTTCTGGGCTAGGGACGCTATCCTTGACCATCCTCTTTTATCCTCTTCTTCCATGACATCACGGATCAATGCGTGGTCCACGATCATCTTACGCCGCATCACCAGCGCCTTAAGAGCCTTGTGACAGACCATCGCGATCTGGCGCGGATACCCTTTCGTATGCTGATGGATCTCCCGGATGGCGCTGTCGGAGAACAGACTCATCCGCGACGCGTATCCGGCCTGCCGGACGCGGAAATCGATCAGCCGCCGGGTCTCTTCCTCGTCAAGAGGATTGAGCACGAATTTAAAGCTGATCCGGTCCAAAAAATTGTTCATGCTCATGATCTTGGCATAAAGCTCCAGCTGTCCAAGCAGGATGAGCTGAAGGAGCTTGAACTCATTGGTCTCATAATTCAGCAGGATCCGCAGGGATTCCAGCGTCACATCGTTGAGCTTCTGGGCTTCGTCCACGATCAGGACGACGGTCTTTTTCTCCACCGCCCCTTTCTGGAAGAGGAATCGCTCCAGGGACTCCTGGACATCCACGATCGTCGGATGCGCGGTCGGCAGGGAGAGATCGAAATTCCTCGCGAGCTTGAGCATGAAGTGCTCCTCGGAGTCGAACGCCGGGTCCAAAACGATATTGAAGATGAAATCTTCCTTGGACTTGAGCAGCTGGATCAGCTTGCGCGAAAGGGTGGTCTTGCCGGTGCCGACATCGCCCAAAATGACGCTCAACCCCCGGCGCAGCCGCATCTCGATCATGAGGTTCGTCAGCGCCACCTCATGCTCCTTGCTTTCATAGAAGAATTCGGGATCCGGGCTGGTGGAGAACGGCTCCCGCTCAAAGCCTAATACCTTATAATAGCTCATGCTCCGGCCTCCGGCTGGGCGGCATCCTGCGCCATCGGTGCGGCCGAGGGT
>JBFZAX010000088.1:0-2690 GCA_041308805.1 Candidatus Omnitrophota bacterium
TTAGGCTCCAATCGATCGATCACCGAAACAGGTTTATTGAAGAAAATGGCTCCCTTTCCTTCAGCCAAGGGACGGTTGGATCTTCTTCCGCTCACGGCGATGACCGGTATTTTTAGCCGGACTGCTTCGTCAATAATGTCCAATCCGCTCTCTCCGCCTAGATTTATATCCGTTATGACCAAGTCGACGAACGGAATCAAAAGAAGAGCTGAAGCGACATCGGCGACGGCCGTGACTTCATAGCCATACATGCCCAAAAGCTCGGAAAACCCTTCTCTTATGACTTGATTGTCATCGACCACCAACAACTTGATGGGCGAAGAGGTTGTGTTAAAAGTGTCCCCGCTTGGCGTACCAGGTACAGCGTATGGCGTACGGAGTTTTTCGTCGCGCGTCGCGCGTCGCGCGTCGCGCGCAAGACCGAAGGCTGATGACTGACGACTGACGACTGCGGCAACCGGCGAGCTGGATTTCCCATTTTTCGTTTCGGCTGAAGGCCGGCCGCTCAAAACAGAAAATTCGCTCGCGCGGGAGATGCGAACGACGGTCTTCCTTTCGTTCCCGACCTTGGACCAGAAGGAGGAGCGCATGCTTTCGACCAGCTTCATGTCGTCTTTCGGCGAAAGATCTGTCTCTTCTCCGAAGGAGCGCCGACTCCCGAAGAAAGACTCTTTCGCCTTCACGGCTGCCAGGATCATCTTGGCCCGACGGATCACGGCGGCATCGATAGTCTCGTCCGAAAGCTCAAATTTCTCCCTCAGGATGTCGTAAGCCAGGACCGGCTGGGTCAACAACAACAGCTCAAAGAGACGGATCTTAGCTTCTCTCGTCAGGCGCCGGCTCGCAACGATCTTATCGCTCAGCCTGTGGAAATCGTATTCCCTCTTTTCCTTGCGCCTGTAATACCTCTCCCACGCTGCGCTCCATAGCTTGCTTACTACGGAACTGGAGGACTGGCCGGACTCCTTCTTCCGGGGCTGACCGTCGAGGCTCGAAACGGACAGGAGCAGGTCTCCTGTCTTATTGAAATGGTCCAGCATTCCCGTCGTAACTCTTGGATCGCCCAGTTCCTTAAGTTTTAACCCTGCGGATAAACTCACGCAGCGGTCCTGACCGCGGCTCCCAAGGACACCCCAGAGAAAATCATTAACCCAGGATTTTTTTGACGCGACGGCGGCCAGATAACTGATCATGTAGAGTCGAGCCTGGACCTTGAATTCATCCTTTTTAAAGATGTCGGAAACGATCCCGTCGTCCCCGAACCATACGAGGCGGCGCACCCTCCGCTCTGTCCGATGAAGCCCCTCGGAAACCCCTGTCTTGAGCCTTTCGATATCCCTCGACTTCTGAAAGAGGGCATACAGGGAGCGGGGGGAAACACCAAGTTTTGCTATCATTCCACGGCCGGGCAAGCACAGAGGGCTTGAGGATTTGACGTTCAGCGTACGGCGTACATCGTACGGCGTGGCGCTTTGCTCGTCGCGCGTCGAGCGTCCCGTGTCGCACGCAAACTTTTCACCTTGAGATATCCAGGCGTTGAGACGTTGCGATTCTGTGATGACCGACGAGCCAGAAACTTTGAGATCCCCGTGTCTTTGAAAAGCCTGCAGCCAGAGCAGGAACGAGACGCTCGTTCTGCGGTAAACGATGCGCAGGCTATGGTTCGCCAGATACGGGAACTTCTCTCTCATGCGTCTGCGGAACTGATATTCCTTAAGGCTGTCATTGCCTTTTCTGAGGTTCTCTTTCATCAGCTCAACACCGGCCGCGACCAAAACATCCCGGTCGCTCCGGTAGGCCCTGACCGGCGAAGAGCCGGACCGCCTGCTGTTCGCAACGACGCTCAGCCGGCCGGTAGGCAACCTTTCGACATTGAAGCCATCAATATGGGAATTCACCGCCCGCTGCGCCCTCCTGTCGATCTCTTCATACATGGGTTCGATCGTCTTCTCTCCTATTTCTTCAGCCCCGATCGAGACCTCAAGGCTGAGTTCAGCCAAGAGAGAATTAACGCGCATCAGGGCGCCGCGCTGCCCATCTTCCAGAAACCACTTGAGGACATCGATCTTGGCGACGACCAGCTCATTGGCGACAGCCAGCTCTTCACCGTTAAAGAACGTGAGGGCATAGATGGATAAAGGTAGAGAGACCAGGTTCAAATAAAGCCAATTATGGATCGCCGACAGATCCCGGTGGGTCATGGTTTCCGATTCGCGCTCCAGTTTTTCGACGATGAGGCGGACCACCAACGAAGACGTCCAGCCCCTGGTGAGGTTGTTGAGCTCGACTCCCTTCGGCCCGAAGAGCTTCCTGGCAAGAAGGACGGGGGTCGGGAAATCCCCCTCCGTCGTCATCGCCCGCGCGCGATCATCCAGCCGCAGGGCCCGTCTCAGGGCATCCTCGGTGTCGCCCCAACTGATCGCGTTGTTCAGCAACCTCATTTCCTCTATCCATCGGGCCTTATGCATACCCTGGACTACCCGCTCATCTTCCTGTGACCTGAGCCCCTTGATCACGATCAGCCCGGCCCTGGATCTTTCCTTAACGGGACTCGATGAGCCCAACCTTGAGACTATCTCTGCCGTGCTGGCGTACTCGTTTATTGCCTGCTCTTTAACGGTCGCCAGGAGGCCTACATAGAATCCCTGCCACTTCTCGCCGTCTGCCTTATGACGAAGCGCCATCCACTT
>JBFZAX010000089.1:0-15257 GCA_041308805.1 Candidatus Omnitrophota bacterium
CATCGGTTTTGGGGACGAGCTGGCGATACTGGACGTCCATATTTTAAGGAATCTCAAGAAGTTGAGCGTTATCAAGGGGGTACCCAAGTCCCTGACCAGAAAGAGATATCTGGCCATTGAGAAGAAAGTGGAGGGGTTCTCGCGTGAGGCTAATATCCCCATGGCCCATCTGGATCTGTTGCTCTGGAGCGCGGGAACGGGCAGGATATTTAAATAGGATTTGTCTCAAAGTCCCAAGGTCCCAGGGTCTCAAGGAGACGAATGAGTTTTCAACACCGAACAGGCTAAAGCTGAAGGGGGGAGTTTAAATGAGAACGAAGATCGCAGTAAGCGCCGGGATTGTCCTCGCGATAATTTGTCTGGCGCCTTTTTCCTACGGCGCGGACTCTTCGCCCTGGGATTGGGTCAAGAGCAAGCTGGGCACCGCGACCTCAACGAGCCTGGGCGATACGCAGGTAGGCGCCGGTTTAAAAGAGGCGCTTAAGGTCGGCATTGAGAATACCATTAAGTTGTTGGGCAAGCAGGACGGCTACCTGGCGAACGAGGGGGTCAAGATCCTTTTGCCTCAGACGATCAAAAATATGGAGGGGACGTTGCGCAAGATGGGGCTGGGGCCTCAGATCGATGAGTTCGTCTTGAGTATGAACAGGGCTGCGGAAAAGTCGGCGCCGCTGGCCGCCGACGTGTTTGCTTCCGCGATCGCGGATATGACGATCGATGATGCCCAAAAGATCCTCAAGGGAAAAGACACCGCGGCGACAGATTACTTGAAAGAGAAAACGTCGGCCAAGCTGCTCGACGCGTTCCAGCCGTCCGTGAGCCAAGCCATGGATGATTACGCGGTGACTAAGAAGTACGAAGAGATCCTCGGCAAGGTCAAGACCCTGCCCTTCGCGAATAAGCTTTCCGGCGGCCTGGACTTGGATAAGTATGTATCTTCCAAGGCGCTGGACGGTCTTTTTAAGGTCCTTGGCGAGCAGGAAGCCAAGATCCGCACCGACCCGGCCGCCCGGACGACCGAGCTCTTAAAGCAAGTCTTCGGGGGCGGACGATCCAAGTGATTTTGAGACAAGAAGCCAGGCTTGTTGTCTCAGACCTGTTGCTGTGGAGCGAGGGAACGGGCAGGATATTTAAATAGGATTTGTCTCAAAGTCCCAAGGTCCCAGGGTCTCAAGGCGAAGAAATCCTTCCTGAGACTTTGCGATGAACGAGCCAAAGCGATTTTTGCTTTGGCTTTTTCTGTTTCTCGTTTATAATAAAGCAGATACGGAGGTGTGATGGCGATAGGGCTCTACGTCCATATACCGTTCTGCAAGTCGAAATGCTTCTATTGTTCTTTCGCTTCTTACGAAGACAAAAGCCATCTCATCGAATCTTACTTTGAGGCGTTGCGGCGCGAGGCGTTCGGCTACAAGGGTGCCCTGGTGGACACGGTCTACATCGGCGGCGGCACGCCTTCCTTCCTAAGCAACGAGCAGATCCAGTCGCTCTTCCTTCTGATCTACCAGAATTTCATCATTCCCAGAGGCGTGGAGATGACCTTTGAGGCCAATCCCGCCACGTTTGATTCTTCCAAGCTTGAGGTCCTGCGCCAGAACGGAGTGACCCGCTTCAGCCTGGGCGTCCAATCTTTGAATGACGCCTCGCTGGAGTACCTTGGCCGTCCGCATTCCAGCATGGAGGCGTATGCGGCTTTTGACCTGGCGCGGCGCGCGGGGTTCGAGAACATCAACGTCGACCTGATCTATTCGCTGCCGGGTCAGTCGGACGACGATATCCGTGACGATGTCGACCGGCTGGCCTCGATGGGCAGCGAGCATGTTTCGCTGTACGCGTTGACCGTCTCGGAAGGCAGCGAGCTCTTCGCCCGCCGGGACGCCATGCCTGCCGAGGAGCGGCAGGCCCAGCAGTATCTGCTGGTCGAGTCCCTTTTAGAGAAGAAGAAGCTCGCCCATTACGAGATCAGCAATTTCGCCAAAAAGGGGCTTGAGTGCCGCCATAACCTGAATTATTGGCGCAGCGGGGATTACCTGGGGCTGGGGTCAGGAGCGCATTCGCATTTCCAGGGGCACCGGTTCTGGAACCTGCGCGAGCCCGAGAAGTATATCCGGCGCGTCCTGGATACGGGCACGGGCCAGGAAGGCGAAGAGTGGCTGGAGACCGAGGCCCAGCTCATTGAGGCTTTTTTGATCGGCCTGCGGATAACGGAAGGGGTGTCTATTTCAGATCTGGAGTCCCGTTATGAAGCCGGCCTGCCTGCTGAAAAAAAGAGGCTCATCGAGGAATTCGTCGAAGGCGGCCTCCTCGCCCACAAAGACGGGCGACTGCGGACGACCTCGCAGGGGCGCCTCGTCTTAGATGAGCTCTGTGCCCGCCTTGTCTAGGAAATCGTCTCCGGTGTAGAAAACCGGGCCATAATCGTATATAATAAGCCGAAGTTGAGACAAATGAGCCAGGCTCATTTGTCTCAAGTTTGTTCGGGAATGTGAGACAAAACAGGACTGTCCTCTAATGTCTCACATTTGCAGGAGCGGGAGGGCGGGATGAGGAGAGGCGTTTACCCTTTGGTTATTATGGCGGCGTGCGCGGCGGCCCTGACGGGATGCGCGACGTGCGTCGTCGTGCAGTCGGAATATTATGATACAACGGGCCAGGTTATCGCCCCGAAGGCCGAGGATCGCTCAGTGGAGATCCTTGAGCAGAGGCCTGATCGGCCCTATCAAGAGATAGGCATCGTGAAAGTCCTGGCGCGCCAGGGGACGGCGCACGCGCACCTGAACAAAGAGATGATCGACCGGGCGCGCAGCGCCGGAGCCGACGCCATCATCGACGTCGAATACGGAGAGGACACCTCCGGGTCGCTGATCTTTTGCGGCCGGGTCGTTTCCACCAAGAGGAACGCGGGCGCTTTGGGCAAGGCGATCGTCTACACCGATCAACCCTGAGGAAGATGACGATGGGCAGATGGATCTGGGTCCTGGTTTTTTTCGCGCAGGCGTCTGTGGGCTTCTGCGAGGATGCAGAGACGGGTGACTGGATCCCCCAATGGACGTTGTATGCTGTCGCCGTCTTCATCGGCGCCATCGTTTCATTCTTTTTGAACCGTATGGCCCGCTCCAACCGCAAAGTGATCCTGGCGGGATCGGCCCGTCCGGGGGAAGTGATCTATAAGCAGGATATCCAGAACACCATCGATCACGGCCTGGCGTCGGTCGTTTCTTCGAAGACGCAGCGCTCCCAGATCGTGCATAACTTAAGCAGCGTCGTCTCCGAAAAGGTCAACCAGAAGATCGCGGAGGTCACGACGGAGCTCCAGAACAAATACGAGACAGCTCTCGCCGAAAAAGAGAAAGAGCAGGAGGTCGTCCAGCTCAAATACAAGAACGTCGTCCAGGAGAAGAACCAGTCGGAGGCGATCCTGCAGAGCCTGGCCGAAGGGCTGGTCGTCGTCAACAGCAAAGGCGACGTCGTCATGATGAACCCCGCGGCCGAGAAGATCCTCGGGGTCCAGAAAGACAAGAAGATCGGCCATCCCCTCCAGGAGGACATGAAAGAAGAGGGGGTGATCTCGATGGTCAACGAGACCAAGGCCAAAGGCGAGAAGGTCGTGGAGTTTTCCAGCGCCCAGCAGGAGACGCGCAAGATCATCCGCTCCAGCAGCGCCATCGTCGAGAATGAGAACGGCCAGACCGTCGGGATGGTCTCGGTCCTCACCGATATCACGAAGCAGCGGGATTTGGACCGCCTGAAGAACCAGTTCGTCTCCAACGTCACGCACGAGCTGCGCACCCCGATCGTCGCGACCCAGAAGGCGCTGGACGTCATCATCGACAAGGCGGCGGGGCCCATCACCGATGACCAGGCGCGTTTTCTCGATATTGCCCGCCGCAACATGGACCGCCTGAACCGGCTGATCAATGATATCCTGGATTTTTCGAAGCTGGAGGCCGGCAAGATGACGCTGGAGTTCGCCAGCGTCGGGCCGGGCCAGGTGGTCGAAGAGGCGTGCACGGCGCTGAGCATGTGGGCGAGCTCCAAGGAGATCCTCCTGGAGCGCAAGGTCGCCGCGGACCTGCCCGAGGTGCGGATGGACCCGCACCGGGTCATCCAGGTCATCAACAACCTGGTGAGCAACGCGTTGAAATTCACCCCCAAAGGCGGGCGCGTCACCGTCGAAGTCAAGAGAAGCTCCTCCGGCCAGGAGGTCGAGTTTAGCGTCGAGGACACCGGGATCGGCATCGCGAAGGAGGACCTGCGCAAGGTCTTCGAGAGGTTCCTGCAGGTCGGCGAGCGGCGCCAGACCGACGTCAGCGGCACGGGCCTGGGGCTGTCGATCGCCAAGGAGATCGTGGAGCTCCACGGCGGCCGCATCTGGGTGGAGAGCGAAAAAGGAAAATGGACGAGGTTCTTATTTATTTTACCGATCGCGAAATGATACCGCGCAAAAGGAGAGGATGAGGGGCTATGGAAGACAGACCGATCGAAATATTGCTGGTGGATGACGAGACGGATTTCACGGAGCCGATTGCTTTCTGGCTGAAATCCCGGGGCTACCGGGCGACGGCGATGAATAACGCGAAGGAGGCGATCGAGCGCGTGCGCCAGACGCCCCCGGATATCATGTTTTTGGATATCAACATGCCGATAATGGACGGGATCGAGGTGCTGCGCAACATCCGTTCTTTCAACAAGGACCTGCCCATCGTGATGGTGACGGCGGCGTTCAGCAGCGAGGAGAAGATCAACATGGCGAAGGAATTGGGCATCTCGGGATTCTTCGCCAAGAATTACACCTTCGACCAGCTCGTGCAGATGATCCAGGTCACGCTGCGGACCCACAAAAATCTCCAGGGGCCGAAGGATGGGGCAGGGAAGTAGTTTCTTAACGCGAATCAGTCTATAGTCAATGGTCTATAGTCGATTGTCTATCCTCAAAGACCAAAGATAAGAAGCGCATTCTTCTGCTTTTAGGTTTTGACCATCGACCATCGACCACGTTGAGACGTTGAGACCTTGAGACTCTTCGTTTGCCGATCGAAGACCGACTAATAATTTATTCATGTCTCGTGCCGAAACGATCTTCGCTCTTTTAAAGAAGAAGTTCCCCGCGCCCCGGATCGCCCTGAAATTCGAGGATCCCTGGCAATCGGTGGTCTCGACGATCCTCTCCGCCCAGTGCACCGACGCGCGGGTCAACATCGTGACCCAGGGGCTTTTCAAGAAATACCGCCGGCTCCGGGATTACGCGCAGGCCGACCGGCGTGCCTTCGAGCAGGATATCCGCTCGACGGGCTTTTACCGCAACAAGGCCAAGAGCATCCTCGGCGCCGCGCGCAAGGTCCTCGATGAGTTCGGGGGCCGCGTCCCGGATACGATGGAAGGGCTGCTGCAGTTGCCCGGCGTGGCGCGCAAGACGGCCAACGTCGTGCTTTATAACGCGTTTGGCAAGAACGAAGGCATCGCGGTCGACACGCATGTCGCGCGGGTCAGCCAGAGGCTGGGGTTGACGCGTCACCAGGACCCGGTGAAGATCGAGGCGGACCTGATGCGCTTAGTCGACCGCCGGGACTGGGGAGTCCTGAGTCTGCGGCTTATCTGGCACGGCCGGCTGACATGCCAGGCGCGAAAGCCCAAGTGCCCCGAGTGTGTTTTGCGAAAAGTTTGCCCGTTCCCCGGAAAGACAAAATGACCGTCCATAAAAAGAAAAAGATCATCGAGCGCATCTCTCCGCAGGAGCGCGACCGGCTGATGGTGCAGCTGTCCGTCTTTCTCCAAAAAGGAAGCTTTGTCAACGTGGGCACCTGCAGCCTGGAGCGCATGCCCAACGTCGCGCCCAAGCTGGTGGCGAAGGTGGAGAGGAACATCGTCTATCTCATCGATTATGTCATGGGCCGCACCCACCATAACCTGAAAGAAAATCCCCGGATCTCCGTTTCCCTTGTCGACGGTAAGACCTTCACCGGCTACCAGCTCAACGGGACGGTCGATATCCTCGAGGAGGGGGAGGAGTTCAATAAGCTGGCGGAAGAGTTCCAGAAGATCAAGACGGACTTTACCGTCGAGCGCATCCTGTTGAACGTCCGCACGGGCGAAAAGGCCACCCCGTCGGAGTTCTCTCTTCCCGAAAAGTTCGCCATCATCAAGGCTAAGGTGATCGAGATCGTCGAGATCACCTCCAGCGGCGGCCTCAGGTCCCGGCTGGCGCTTGAAACGCCGTGAGAAGGCCGCGCCGGGCGCTCTTGCGTCGGGCCCTTTGGGCGGCGGCCGTGGCGCTCGCCTTCGCCGGCGCGGCGGGCGCCTCCGTGGGCGGATGGACAAGGGCGCTTCCCCTCCAGGCCAAGGTTTGGTTCAACGTTCCCCAGGCCGGTCCTTTTCCGGGGAAAGACCTCAGCGGGAAGGTCACGCTGATATTTTTTTGGACGGCGCAGGATCCGGCGTGCGCGCACGCCTCCCAATACGTCAAGAGGTGGTTCCGCGAATACCGGGACAGAGGGCTGCAGGTTTTAGGGGTGATCTCTCCCGAGTTCACGGCTCAGGCGGGAAGGGCGCCGTTGTACGAAGAGATAGCGGAGCTGCGGATCTATTTTCCTGTCGCCGTGGATGAGGATCTTTCCGTCAAACGGGATCAGGGGGTAGTCTCCTGGCCGGCCGTCATCGTCGTCGACCGCGCCGGCTTCGTCCGAGGCCGCTACGAAGGCGTATTGCCGTTCGATGATATTGAGCGGTTCCTGGAGTACCTATTGACACAGAGAGGGCCCGAAACATATGAGAAAAGCTGACCGCCGCAGGGATCTGGTGAGCCTGAAGTTTTTGGGGGGCGTGCGGACCGTGACCGGCTCCAGCCATTTGTTGACGACGCCGAAGTCGCGCATCCTGATCGACGCCGGCATCTTCTACGGCCGCCGCGAAGAGTTCTATGAGATCAACACGACCCTTGCGTATACGCCGTCGCGCATCGACGCCCTCGTCCTGTCGCACGCGCACATCGACCATTGCGGGAACATCCCGACACTCCTGAAGAACGGCCTGCGCTGCCGCGTCTACGCGACATCGGCCACGCGCGACTTGTGTAAATTGATGCTCGCCGACAGCGGCCGGGTCCAGGAAGAGGATTTCGGGTACTTGAAGAAGATCGCGCCGCGCAGTCGCGGCCGGCGGCCGCATCCGCCGGCGCCGAAGGTCCGCGGCCCGCTCTACACACAGCGCGAGGCGCAGCGGTCGATCTCGCAGTTCCGGCCGTTGCACTACGGCCAGCACTTCCGCCTCACGCCGGACACGATGGTCACTTTTTTAGACGCCGGTCACATTCTGGGCTCCAGCGTCGTCGTCCTCGACGTGCGCCTGAGCCAGAAGTACCTGAGGGTGGGTTACGCCGTCGACCTGGGCCGCAAGGACCTGCCGATGCTCAATGACCCGACGGTCCTGACGGACCTGGACTATCTCATTCTCGAGTCGACCTATGGCGGCCGCCGGCACGATCCCATCTCCCAGGCGAAGGAGAAGCTGCGAGAGACCATCATCCGCACCGTCGCGCGCAACGGCAAGATCATCATCCCGTCGTTCGCCCTGGAGCGCACCCAGGAAGTCCTTTATTTCATCAGCGAACTGCTTCAGGAGCGGGCTATCCCGCCCATCCGCATTTACGTCGACAGCCCCCTGGCGTCCCGCATCACGGAGGTCTTCCGCAACAACGTCCATTACATGGACCACACCGTCAAGGACAGGCTGGGGCGCAACGACAGCCCGTTCGATTTCTTAAACCTGACTTATGTCAGGGACCGGGAGGAATCGAAAGCGCTCAACAATGACAAGCGGCCGATGATCATCATCGCCGGCTCCGGCATGTGCGAGGCGGGCCGCGTCCTGCACCATCTGAAGAACAATATCACCGAGTCGCGCAACACGGTCCTGGTGGTCGGTTACATGGCCAAGGATACCCTGGGCCGCAAGATCGTCGAGCGCCAGAAGGTGGTGCGTATCTACGGTTTGGAGTACGAGCTCAACGCGGAGGTCGTGGTCATCAACGGCCTTTCGGGGCACGCGGACCAGAGCGACCTGGTGGAATATGTCCGCGCCTCTTCGCCGGTGCGCAAGGTTTTTCTCGTCCATGGCGAAGAAGATCAGATCCACAGCCTCTCCGAGGCGCTGGCGCGCGAACAGCTGGATTCATACATTCCTCAAAAGAACGAAGAAGTGGTGCTCGGGCTCGAGTAGAGCCACCAATTTTCAAACTTGAGACTACGAGTCTGGCTTCTAGTCTCAACTTTCCGAACAAACTTGAGACTAGTAGTCTGGCCTTTAGTCTCAAGTTTTGCGTAAACCTTTTGGCCGCAGGGGCGTCTAATAAGGCGAGGGGGTCAGGGAGAGGAAATGGATAAGAAGATGAAAAGGCGATGGGGGCTGTTTGTCGTCGGGGCCTTGGTATGGTGGGGCCTGGCGGCCGGGTCCGTTTTCGCCGATGAGAAGGAGGCTAGTGAGGAGACTCAGGGACCCGGAGAACTTTCCTGGGCTGAAAATAAGGCGGAGCTGTTCCAGCTCAAGGAGAGCGACCCGCAGAAGTTCCGGCAGATGATGGAGGAGCGGCGGGCCCGTTTGCGCCAGGAGATGCAGCAGCTGAAAGAGACCGACCCTCAGAAGTACGAAGAGGTGATGGCGCGCGTCCGGCAGGAGCGGATGGAGCGCTGGTCGCGCATGAAGGAGGAGGATCCTGAACGTTTCCAGAAGATCGTCGAGCGCCGGAAAGAACATCTGCAGCAGCGGCTCGAAGGTTTGAAGGAGACGGACCCCGAGCGTTATGAGCGGTTGATGCAGGAGAAGGAAAAGATGGTGGAGCTGCGCCGGACGCGCCGGGAAGACCCGCAGGCGTGGCATCGATATCTCGAAGGAGACCCCGACGGTGAGCAATCCCGCTCGCGCCATCGGCAGGAATGGGAGGGGGATCTCTCCGGAGCCTCCGAAACGACAGGAGGGTCCAGGGCCCGCAGCGCCACAAGAGGGACGCGCTCCTAACGCGCCTTGGCCCATGCCCCTTTCAGGCAGAACTCAGGAATGCGTCCGGAGGCTTAAGGAAGGCGATCGGGGAGCCTTTGATGAATTGGTCCAGATGTACAAAGGGAGGGCTTTTGCCTCGGCCTACGGCATGGTGGGCAATGCCGAAGACGCGAAAGACATCGTGCAGGAAGCTTTTATCCGGGTCTACACCGGGATCGCCGGCTTCCGGGGCGAGTCCGGTTTTTTCACGTGGTTTTACCGGATCCTGATCAACCTGTGCCGCGACCATCTGCGCAAAAAGGTGCGGACGCAGAAGATTTTTTTGGACCCTGTTGAAGACCCGCAGGAGGAGGCGTCGAGCACCCCGGAGGTCAGCGATGATTCTCAGAATCCCGGCCGGGCCGTCCTGGAAAAAGAGAGCCGGATGTTGCTGGAGCAGGCGGTCCGCCGTCTGCCGCAGAACCAGCGCGCGGCCTTCGTCATGAGATATTTCGACGGATTGAAGACCGCCGAGATCGCCGCCGCCATCGGGTGCCGTCCGGCGACGGTGAAGGTCCATCTGTTCAGGGCCTGTCAGGCGGTGGCGCAGCGGCTGGCGCCTTATTTGAGGAAGTGAGGGATATTATGTGGGGATGTTTTTGGATCAGGCCCAGGCTTTTGGACCATCTGGAAGGCGCCGGGAACGAAAGGGATCGGCGTCGGATCGCGGCGCATCTGAGCCGTTGCGCGGCCTGCCGCCGGACCTTTGAGGAGTTCCGCCAGGTCGCGGCGCTCACGCTGCAGCATCCGGCTCTCCAACCCGGCGATGAGTTTTGGAAGAAGTTCGACCATGAGCTCGACGCCAAGCTCAATGAGCGTCTCGCCCATCGCGCCGCAGGGCGGCCTGCTGTCTTTCCCTGGCCGCTCATCTTGGGGCGCAAGCCGGCGTGGGTCCTGACGTCGTTGACGCTCATCGTCGTGGTGGTGGGGCTGCGGCTTTTGTCAGGGCCTTTCTATTTTCAGCCCCGGAAAGCCGAGGTCGAGGTCCTGGCCCGGGACATGATCCTTTTAGACGAACTTGACCGGGATAACGGCGTCTTGTCCGGCAGCGACGAGGATCTGCAGGCCGACATGGAGATGCTGCTCTTGTCGGATCCCCGGGCCCTGGAGGGGATCTCTTAGACGTTCTTCTATGGCCAAACGCCGCTTCTTCCTTCTCTCGCTTGTTTCCATTCTTGCTGTCTTTCTCTGCGCATTCGTCGCGTTCCTCTTCCTGAGAGACCTCTTTCTGACCCAGGCACTGGAGAAGAGGGCCAAGGCTTTTCTGCCCGGGGCAGATCTTGCGGTAACGGGTCTCCATTTGGGCCATAACTCTTTCGCAATAAAAAAGTTCGATATTATTCGCCGCAGAGGCCAGGTCTCTCCCGTAGAGCTTAATGAAGGGGGTCTGGATAGCGGTTTTTCTCTTGCGACTTTCTTTGTCCTTCCCGGCGACCCTCTCCTGGCCCTGGAGCGGTTAAGTCTTCGCATCCGTCAGTTCCGTTTCAACGAACTCACGGCAAAAGAGATTCATTTATCCGCCGCGCGCAAAAATGACGGCAACGGGCTGGCGGCGGAGCTCAAATTTTCTTCATTGGCGTTCGCCAAGATGAAAATCTCGGACGCTTCGATCAAGGCGCGGGTCTTTTCGGGAGAGGCCTCTGTCGACGAGGCGCTGGCCCGTCTTTTCGGCGGGAGCGTGAGCGGGAAAGGCCGCGTCGTTTTCTCCCAGGGCTCGCCTGACGCGGACCTGTCGCTGGACGTCAAAGAGGTGCAGATCGGGGATCTGATGAGGGCTTTGGATGCGGACAAGCGGATGGAGATCACGGGCACATACTCCGGGATCGTGAGCGCCAAGATGGAAGACGGGGAGGTGAGGGAGTTGACCGGCGACCTGAAATCGGTCACCGGAGGCAAGATGATCGTCAAAGACCCGTCCCTGATGAACACCGGTTCCCTGAAGGGGCAGCCGGCAAACTTAGTGGTTGAAAATCTGATGAATTACTATTATGATATAGGCAATATCCAAGTGCGTAACGAGGGTCAGAATATAAAGATAGGGATTTTTCTCAAGGGGCCGTCCGGCCAGAGGAATCTGGAGGTTTTTTGGCACCGGCCGGACCCCGGAAAAGGAACAGGATCATGAAAGAGCCGAAGAGATTTTTATCTTATTCCGTCAAGTTGGCCGCGACCTTCTTTTTTCTGATAGGATGCGCCAGGGTCAGTGTCGAGTCCAAGGAGCCGATCAAGCTGGACGTGACCATGAGGCTGGACATCTATCAGCATGTGGCCAAAGACGCGGACGCGATCGAAGACATGGTCAACGCGCCCGCGCCCGCTCCCGGGCCGGTGAGCGCGAGCTGGTTCGGGGTGACCGAGGCCTACGCCGCTGACGAAGGATACTCGCCGGAGGTCCAGGCAGCGATCGAACGCCGCCAGCAGCGTCGGGCAGACCTCAACCGCCTTGAGGCGCGAGGTGAGCTGGGGGAGAATGCCGAAGGTTTTGTTGAGGTCCGCGGCGGCGGGGATGACGCGCGGGCCCTCGCCCAGCAGGAGAATAAAGACCGGCGGCTGATTTACGCGTTCGTCGCCGAAAAGAACGGCACGTCCGTCGAGTCCGCCGGCGCTGTCTTCGCCCAGCGCATCCAGCGCGATGCCGCCTCGGGAACTCCCATTGAGGTTTCCGAAGGGGGCGCGACCCGCTGGATGGTGAAATAGAGGAGACTTATGCAAAAAGTCGTCAAGGCTTTCGAGAAGAATAAATTTCAGGAGATCCGGGTGGGGCTCTCGGAATACCAGGGCGCCCAGCTCATCGACATCCGCATTTGGACGATGCCGCAAGGCGCGACCGAGATGGTGCCGACGTCCAAAGGGGTCTCGTTGAACGTGCGCCTTTTTCCGGAGCTCAAGGAAGCGGTGCTCGCCCTGGAAACAGAGATCAAGGACAACAAGCTGATCTAGTCCCTCGGCAGGAACCCCCGGCTTTAATGCTAGGGAGGAATGCAGGGCTGCCTCGGGAGGGAACCCCGGCAGCGGCGATACCGTGGCGCGGGAGATCACATCAAGAAAAAAATAAACCTTGGGCTTTAGCCCAGGGGGGGGTCCACTGTCCGTCGCCGCGCTGAAGACCAGATCCCGGCGGCCGGCCATGGCGCAGGCGGCCGGCAAGATGAGCCCGTTGGAGTTCCGGATCTCCAAGAAGATCGGCCGGGCCATCGCCGATTACGGCATGCTCGCCGACGGCGATAAGGTCCTGGTGGCGGTGTCCGGGGGCAAGGACAGCCTGGCGCTGCTGAAGATCCTTTCGGACCGCCGGGCCTTTGTGCCGATCGATTACGAGCTGGTGCCGCTGTGCGTCGATTTTGGCGACGGCCTGACGGATATCAAGACCTTGCGGCCCTGGGTCGCGGACCTGGGTTGGACGCTGCGCGTCGAGAAGCGGCGGCTGGATACCCGCGGCGGGACAAAGGATTGTTTTTGGTGTTCCTGGAACCGGCGCAAGGTCCTCTTTGAATATGCGCGCGCGCATAAATGCCAGAAGCTCGCGCTGGGCCATCACAAGGATGACATCATCCAGACGGTCCTGATGAACCTCCTGTTCGTCGGCGAGATCAGCGCGATGGCGCCCCGCCAGGAGCTTTTCAAGGGAAAGCTGACGCTCATCAGGCCCCTGGCGTATGTCGAGGAGCATGAGATCGAGGCGCTGGCCCGCCAGCGCCGGTTTCCTTCGCCTGCGTCGTCCTGCCCGCTGGCGGCGACATCCCAGCGCCGGGCGGTGAAGAAGATGGTCGAGGAAATGAAGGCGGTGTGTCCGGGCGTCAAGTCGAATATTTTCCGTAGCCTCAGCCGGATTCGTAAGGAGTATCTGCTCTAACACGCCATGCCGTTGAGCCTCCACAGAAAGCAACGACACCGCGTCCTGAATATAGTCCTGGCCGCCGTCTTCCTGACGGCTATTTTTTTAAGCTTTTTCTTTCTGCCTTATTTCCAATCCGAAAGAAATCTCGCCTGGTCGTTCGTCTGGGATATCAAAAAAGAGATCGCTCCCATCGTGGCGGTGCTGCAGTTCGGCGTGGCGTTCTTCCTGCTGTTCTTCTTCGTGTCGCTCTTGAGGTTCGAGAGGAGCCTGAGCCGGGAAAAGGAGGACATGGCCGAGGCGATCACGAACCTGGACGTCGGCTTCTGTCGGGAGGTCTCCGGTCCCCACGGCCAATTCATCGAGGTCAACGAGGGATTCCTGAAACTGCTCAATTATACCGAGAGCGAGCTCTTCGCGCTGAAGCCTGAGGAGATCTACGTCGATCCCCAGGAGCACGCGAAGTTCAAGGATCTCCTGGCGGCCCGCGGCGCGCTCATCAAAGAGCTGCACTTCAGGAAAAAGGACGGCCAGCAGATCTGGGTCGTCGTTTCGGCCAAGGCGGTGCGCAACGAGCACGCGGAAACGAAGTTCATCGAATACCTGGTGATGGATGTCAGCGAGCGCAAGTGGATGGAGGAGGAGATGTGCTCCGCGTACCTGCGTTTCGAATCCGTCATCCAGAACACCCCCAACATCGCCATCCAGGGTTACGCCCTCGACGGGAAGGTCCTGGAATGGAACCACGCCTCGGAGATCCTCTACGGTTACGCCAAGCAGGAGGTCATCGGCCGCAAGACGCTGGACTTCCTTCTGAAGGACAACGAGCTCAAGGAGTTCGAGGGTATCTTTTACTCGATCAAGACGACCGGGAGGCCGACGGCCCCGCGCGAATGGCATATCAACAGCAAGAACGGCAAGGAGATGACGGTCTATTCGTCGATGTTCCCGATCCTGCAGAACGGCCAGGTGATCGAGGTCTACCGGATGGACGTCGACATCACGGACCGCGCCCTCGCCGAGCGCAATCTTAACGAGGTTAAGGACAAGCTCGAAAGCCTCGCGCTGAAGGACGCGCTGACGGAGATCTTCAATTTCCGGTATTTCCGGGAGCGCCTCAGCTCCGAGTTCGAGCGCGCCAAGCGCACCCTGTCGCCCATTTCCGTCATGATGCTGGACCTGGATTATTTTAAGTCGATCAACGATTCATACGGCCATGAGTTCGGCGACAAGATCCTCAAGCAGGTGGCGCGCCTGTTGCGCTCGGAGCTGCGCAGCAACGACGTCGTGGCCCGCTGGGGCGGCGAGGAGTTCGCGGTGATCCTGCCGGACACGAACCGCACGGACGCCGCCAACGTCTGCCGCAAGATCCTGGAGTTGTTCCAGACGAGGAATTTCGGCGACGTCCACAACGCCATCAAGCTCAAGTGCAGCATCGGCGTGGTGAGCTATCCCGAAGACCCCCTGTTCAGCGTCGAGGAGATCATCGACGCCGGCGAGGAGAGCATCTATAAGGTCAAGGAGCGCGGCGGCGACGGGCTGGCCCTGTACGGCCATGAGATCGGCGAGCAGGCGCTGGCCGAGCAGGCGATGGACGACCGGCGCCGGTTCATCGAATCGGTCAAGCAGAAGCTCTCCTTCTACGCGGTGCGCAGCGAGCGCAGCATCCTGGAGGCGATCTATTCGCTGGCCAAGAGCATCGAGCTGCGGGACCGGCGCACCAAAGAGCATTGCGACCGCATGGTCGAGTACGCCGAGAAGACCGCGCAGCGCCTGGGCATGAACGATTTCGAAGTCGACAACGTCCGCCGGGCGTCGATGCTGCATGACATCGGCAAGCTGGGGATCTCCGATGCGATCTTGCTCAAGCCCGGCCGCCTGACCCCCGAAGAATTTGAAGTGGTCAAAAAACACCCCGTTATCGGCGCCGACATTATCTCGGTGGCGGGGTTCCTGAGGGACATCGTCCCGCTCATCCTCTCCCACCACGAGCGCTATGACGGGACCGGCTATCCGCGGGGGCTCAAGGGTGAGGAGATCCCCCTCGGCGCGCGCGTCATCGCGGTCGTCGACGTCTACGAGGCGCTGACCTCCGACCGGCCGTATCACAAGGCCATGTCCAGGGAGGACGCGATCCGGATCATCAAGGAAGGCGCCGGGACGCAGTTCGACGCGAAGATCGTCGATGTCTTTCTGGAAGTCATCCGATAATCTCAAAGGGAGCCTTCAGTGGTCGCCTATCGTTTAAAAGAGAGCGGAGAGTTTGTCGTCCGGGATTACAACGCGGCGCGGCCCTTCGCGAGCTTCTTTCCGGGGATCGCCGGCGTCTTCGGGATCCCGATGTGGGTCTTTTACGTCAACCGGGGGCAGTGCATCGCGAGCAGATCGGAAG
>JBFZAX010000090.1:0-8158 GCA_041308805.1 Candidatus Omnitrophota bacterium
ATTCCGACGGATTTATCTTTGACACCGAGATCATCGTCCAGGGGATCCTTAAGAACATGCGCATCGAGGAGGTCCCTATCCGGACCCGGTATTTTGACGAGGCCTCTAAGATCAAATTCGGACCGTCCGTCTTGTACGGCCTGGGGATCCTCGCGACCCTGGCGAAGTACCTGGTCCATCGAAGCGGATTATGGCGTTTCAGGCAGTTTATTTGACCGGCAAAACGGGAACGTTAAGGTAAATCTACAGGGGAGAATATTATGGCCAAGGTGCTCATTTTAAAACTGGGTTATTCCGAGACACTGGACAGGGAGATCGGCGTCACGACGAGCCTGGGAGATGTTTTGCGCACGACGGTCATCCTGAATTACCTCAAAAATGACGAGGTGACTTGGCTCGTCGACGAGAAAGCGTATCTGTTGCTCGAGGGCAATCCTCTGATCAAGAGGATATTGATCTTCGGTCTGGAGTCTGTCCTCCAGCTCCAGCGCGAGCGTTTTGACACGGTCATCAACCTCGAGAAGGGGCCGGGGATCTGCGCGTTCTCGGATTCCATCAGCGCCTGGCGCCGCTTCGGTTTCCGTTTTGACGTCGACAGGGGGGTGGCTCAGGCTTACGACGGGGCGGAGAGGGTTTTGAGCCTTTGCCTGGATCTTGAGAAGAAGAAGGGGAGCCTGCGGTATTGGCAGGATGCCTTGGCGTCGATCTTGTCCAAGAGACCCAGGCCGGTCCAGGAATATATCCTTGGGTACAAACCGCAGGTTCGGGTCCAATATGATATCGGGTTCAACTGGGTGGCGGGGCCCAAATGGCCGAATAAGACCTGGCCCCGGAAGCATTGGGAGAAGCTGGAGAATCTACTGAAAGGCCGTTATTCCATTTCCTGGCAAAAAGGGCTGGAGGATCTGCGGGCGTATATGGATTGGGTCAGTTCCTGTCGGGTGATCGTCACGAATGACAGCCTGGGGATGCATCTGGCGATCGCTTTGCGTAAGCAGATGGTCGTCCTTTTCGGTCCCACGTCCTCCGGAGAGGTTTATCTTTACGAGCGGGGCGTCAAGCTTCTGCCGGAAGTTTCTTATCGTTGCGTTCCTTGCCTGGATTCGGTCTGCAGGCAGAAGGTCAACTGCATGGAATTCATCAGCCCTGAGAGGGTTAAGGCGGCCGTTCAGGAGCTATTGTCTCGAAGAAAAAAGACGTGAACGGGAGGAGGGCTGCTCGGGATCTTCCGTCGCTCCTCCTGATCGTATAGGGTCTCGGCCCGTGACTTGTTCGAGGGGCGTTATGTCGGTATGGAACCCCTGAATATAATTGCAACGTTCTTCCTGAAATAGTATGATGGAGGCTCCGAGGGCGGGTATTTCTTGTTCTCCGACGCTTTCGGCGGTGGTTACTCTGCGCGGCCTGAATCCCCGCCCATGCCCCGGAGGGGCTAGGCCGGGGAAGACAGGGTTGACGGAAGGTCAAATGAAAGAACGATCCCTTAGGCGACGCTTGAGCCGGTATGGATAATTACGGAATAGATAGCCATAAGTTGATGTTTCATGTCGATCGGGTGGCCGATTGGCTCGGCGGAGCTTCTGTGTGCCCGATCTATGTGGAGATCTCCCTCTCCGGGGCCTGCAACCACCGTTGCATCTATTGCGCCCTCGATTTCATGGGGTATCGCTCCGTTTTTCTGGATACGGCGATGTTGAAGAAGAGGCTCAAAGAAATGGCCGCGGCCGGAGTCAGGAGCGTGATGTTCGGCGGCGAAGGCGAGCCTTTGATGCACAAGGACGCAGCTGAGATCGTCGCCGCGGCCCGCGCCTCGGGGCTCGACGTGGCGATCACGACGAACGGCGTCTTCCTGAACGAGTCCATGGCGCGCAAGATCCTGCCCTATGTCTCCTGGATCAAGGTGAGCATCAACGCGGCCCGGCGGGAGACTTACGCGAAGATCCATCGCACGACCCCGTTGGATTTTGACCGCGTCCTGAAGAACCTCTCCGAGTCGGCGGCGCTCAGGAAAGCCCGGGGATATCGCTGCGTTCTGGGTATGCAGCTTCTTTTGTTGCCCGAGAACCGCCGCGAGGTCGTGCCGCTGGCGCGCCTGGCCCGGGAGATCGGCGCGGATTATCTCGTCGTCAAACCCTATTCGCAGCATCCCCTGAGCTGCACCCGCAAGTACAGCCGCATCCGGTATGAACGCTACCGGTCTTTGGCCGAAGGGCTCAGCCGGCTGGATACGCCGAAATTCAAGACGATCTTCCGCTCGAACACGATGCGCAAATGGGATGAGGCCCGGCGCCCGTACGACCGCTGCTACGCGCTGCCTTTTTGGAGTTACATCGACGCCCGGGGGAATTTTTGGGGATGCAGCTCTTTCCTGACGGACCCGAGGTTCAATTTCGGGAATATCGGCAAGAAAACGATACGTCAGATCCTGGCCGGCCCCAAACGCCGCAGCACTATCCGGATGATGGCGCGCCGGTTTGACATCCGACATTGCCGGAAGAACTGTCGGATGGACGAGATCAACCGTTATCTGTGGGAGATCAAGCATCCCCATCCGCACGTCAATTTCATATGAGGCCAAAATGGTAGACCTTCAGGCGCCCGGCCGGCGGCACGACGTCACGATCGTCATGCCGGCGTTCAACGAAGAGAAAAATATCACGTTGGCGCTGAGCAATTGCCTGGCGGCCCTGGATGATCACGCATTGCAAGGGGAGATCATCGTGGTTGACGACGGCAGCAGGGATGAGACGGCCCAGCGCGTGCAGAGCGTCATGCAGCGCGATCCCCGGGTTCGGCTCCTGGCGCATCCGGTGAACAGCGGGATCGGCGCCTCCTTTTGGACCGGGGTGGATCAGGCCCTGGGAGAGATCGTGACCTGGGTGCCGGGAGACAACGAAAACGACCCCTGGGAGATCCTGCGCTACCATCGGCTCCTCGATCACGTCGACATCGTTATCCCGTTCATTTTCAACAGGGAGGTGCGTCCGCTCTTTCGCAATGGCCTTTCCTCCATTTTCCGCTTCATCATCAACACGACGTTCGGCGTGAATTTCAATTATACGAACGGAACCGTGCTTTTCAGGAAGGATCTCCTGAAAGAGCTGCCCGTGCGCAATACCAGCTTCTTTTTTCAGACGGATATCCTGATCAGGACGGTCAAGCAGGGCTATTTGTTCGCCGAAGTCCCCTATCGTCTCGGGATGAGGAAAGAGGGGGTCTCCAAGGCCGTTTCATTTCCGTCGTTGTTTAGGGTCATCCGGGGGTACCTGAACCTGGTGAAGAGTTTTTATTTCACGAAGAGGGACGGGGAGCCGCATTATGCCCGGGGCAGCGTGACAGCTGAGCGTCGGGAAACGAAATGAAGGGCTGTGGCTACAGGGTGGCGTTGTTGTTGTTGTATGACGAGCGCCGCAGGATCCTCCTGCAGCACAGGACCCGGGACGCGCGCCTCTTGCCCGGCCATTGGGCGTTTTTCGGAGGAGGTTTTCGCAAGGGGGAAGAGCTGAGACAGGCCCTCGCGCGGGAGATCTTCGAGGAGATCCGGTACATCGTCCGGGAACCCGTGCTGGTCCATGAGCAGGATTTCCGCGAGAACGGCACCGTCGGGCATCTCTATGTTTTTGTGGAGGCCTTGGCCGCAGCGAAAGAGGACCTGGAACTTAGGGAGGGGCAGGGATGGGGCTGGTTCCTTCAGAAGGAGACGGGGCGCCTGAAGATGGCCGGCCGGGACCGCAAGATCTTCAGGATAGCGTCAAGCCATATCAGGAGGGTGAGCGCTTCGCGCGCTCGCCGCAAGAAGAAATGATCCGTTCGCCTAAAGAGCTGCGTGTTTTAGCCAGGCAAGCCCGGCAGTCGATCATCGAGATGGCGTGCCGGTCCGGGAGCGCCCACGTCGGGTCGTGTCTGTCATGCGTCGATCTGTTGGTGGCGGTTTATTTCGGGGCCCTCAAAATCGAGCGCAACGACTGGCAGGACCGGGACATTTTCGTGTTGAGCAAGGGGCATGCGGCCATGGCTCTTTATGCGGTCCTCGCGCTCAAAGGCCTGCTCCCCAAGCGGCTGCTGCAGGGTTATTTTCTTAACGACGGCACGTTGCCCGCGCATTTGGACCGGTCTCCTTCCTATGGGATCGAGGTCTCAGCCGGTTCTCTGGGGCATGGCTTTAACATGGCCCTGGGCGCGGCGTACGGTTATAAGCTGAAGAACGACAGAAGGAAGGTTTTTGCGTTGATCGGCGACGGGGAATCCGAGGAGGGCTCGGTGTGGGAGGGGGCGCTCTTCGCCTCAAAACTCGGCCTGGATAACGTGACGGTCCTGATGGACCGTAATGACCTTCAGGGGTACGGCCGGCCGACCGAGATCTGCTATTTCGAGCCTATCGTCGACAAGTGGAAGGCGTTCGGCTGGCGTGTCGATCGCGTGGACGGGCACGACTTCAAGCAGGTCCTTGCGGCGATCCGTAAGCCCCACGCGGGGAGGCCGAAGATGATCATCGCGGATACCCGCAAAGGCAAAGGGGTGTCTTTCATGGAAGACCAGATGAAGTGGCACTATTTTGTCGTCACGGATGAAGTGCGTCTCCAGGCCATGCGGGAATTGTGCGGCGTCGATCATGAGAAATAACGTTATCGCCACCATCGCGCAGTTCGCGCAGAAAGACTCGAGCGTATTCGTTGTCTGCGGAGACGCGGGGTTCGGCGTCCTGGACGATTTTAAGAAGAAGCATCCGAAGCGGTTCCTGAATATGGGGGTCGCGGAACAGAATATGATCAGCTTTTCGGCCGGATTGGCCCTGTCGGGGTTCAAGGTCTTTGTGTACAATATCGTGCCGTTCGTGCTCTATCGCTGCTACGAGCAAGTGCGCAATGATATCTGTTACCAGGAGCTGCCTGTCACGCTCATAGGTATCGGCAGCGGCGTGACGTACGCGCCCCAAGGAATGACGCATTATTCCGTTGAGGATATCGCATTAGCCAGGACGTTGCCTAATTTGACTGTTTTTTCACCCTCTGATCCTGTTGAGGCCCGGGCCTGCGCGGCCTACGCCTGTAAGAGCAGGAAACCCGTTTATATCAGGTTAGCCAAAAGCGGAGAACCGTTCATCCATCCGCGCGCGGCTTCGCTGGATGTCACCCGCCCCATCACCGTGAGAAAAGGAAAAAAGGTAGCCGTCCTTTATCACGGCTCTGTCGGCGCCGAGGTCATGGAAGCGGTCAAGGGCCTTAAGGCATCGCCTCTTGTTTTGTCTTTGCCCAGAGTCCAGCCTATTGATTTTTCGTTTCTTTCAAAGAGCTTGGCGGGTGTCCATACGATCGTCACCGTCGAAGAACATTTTGTCGACGGCGGTCTGGGGACATCGGTCGCTGATTGGCTGGCGCTTGGGCGCCGGCCGCAACGCCTGATCAAGCTCGGGATCGCCCCGGAATTCATCCATGGCATCAAGAACAGCGCCGGGATGCGGCGGCATTACGGGCTTGGGTCATCCCAAATCAGGACCGTCCTCAAAAGGGCTTTTGAAAATGCGTCTTAAGAAGAAGATCCTGTTGCTGGGTTCGACGGGCAAGCTCGGATGGGCCTTGACCGGCGCCTTTTCGAAAGGTTACCGGGTCGTCGGCAAGGGCAGCCGGGACCTTGATGCCGCTGATTTCAGCCAGGTCGGGAAGCTGATCGCGGATGTCCGGCCCGACATCGTCATGAACGCGGTTGCTTTCCTCGGGATCGACCCGTGCGAAGAAGATCCCCAGAAGGCTTTCCGTCTCAATACCCTCCTGCCGAAGTTCCTGGCCGAGCGATCACGGGAAAAGGGGTTCCTCCTGGTTCACTTCAGCACGGACGCGGTTTTCTGTGACCGCAAAAGAGGTTGTTATACCGAAGAGATGCAGGCTCGGCCCCTGAACGTCTACGGGCTGACCAAGTACGGGGGAGATTGTTTTGTGTCGGCCCTCGCCGCGAGGCATTATATCTTCAGGCTTTCTGTCCTTTTCGGAGAGACCCCTAAAGAGAACCAGTTCGTCGAAAAAATGCTGGCTCGCGCGCGCCAGGGCCAGAAAGTATTGAGGGTGTCGGCAGATATCTCCATGTCCCCGACCTACAGCCGCGACGCGGCCCTGTGCGTCAAGCGCGTGATCGAAGGAAAGAGGCCCTATGGTCTTTATCACGTGGCCAATGAAGGACAGGCGTCGCTGTACGAACTGATGAAAGAGGTCGTCAAAAAGCTCAAGCTGGACGTCAGCGTCGAAAAAGCCGCCTATAAAGATTTTCCTTACAAGGGGGTCAAGAACACGCGCACGCCGATCTCTTCCGTCAAGATCGCTCCTTTGCGGCCGTGGAAAGAGGCTGTCGGGGATTATTGCCTGCGGATGAAGGAAAGGACGCAAGGTGCTTAGGAATGGCTGATAAATTCGTGATGGACGGTCATAAGCTCTATTGGCATCTCGACCGCGTGAAGGACTGGCTCGACGGCAAAAAGATCGTCCCCATCCATATTGATGTGGGATTGAGCAAAGGGTGCAACATCCGGTGCGAATACTGCTTCGGCGTTTTGCAGGGGAATTTTTACAAAAAAGGGGCCGAGGTATATTTCCCCAGAGACCCGCTGTTGAGATATATGCGCGAGGCCGGAGAGGCCGGGGTGCGTTCGATGGCGATCGTCGGGGAAGGGGAGCCGTTGCTGAATCCCCACGTCTACGAGGCGATCCGGGAGGGCCGCAGAGCCGGGGTCGATATGGCGCTGGGCACCAACGGGATCCTTTATGATACGGGCAAGGCCGGAGAAGAGGCCTTGGGATCTCTGACCTGGATCCGGTTCAACATCAGCGCGGCGAGCGAAGAGGCGTACCGCCGCGTCCACGCGAGCCAGGAATTTCAGACCGCCAAGGAAAAGATCGGGTTCTGTGTCGAGACCAAGAAAAGGAAGGGTCTCTCCTTGACCGTCGGCCTTCAGATGGTCCTGACGCCGAGGAATGTGGATCAGGCGGTGCCGCTGGCAAGACTCGGCAAGGAGCTCGGGGTGGATTATCTCGTGATCAAGCAGTGCAGCGATACGGTGGAGGGGAAGCTCGGCGTTTACGAAAAGCTCGGCGACTACCAGAATTTTTCGGATCTCTTGCGCGAGGCCGAGGGCCTGTCGGACGGCCGATACAACGTCATCGTGAAATGGAAGAAGGTGACGAACAAAGGAGAAAGGGCCTACGGCCAGTGCCTGGGCGTGCCTTTCCTGCTTTATTCCAGCGGCGACGGCAAGCTCTATCCGTGCGGGATGTTCTTCGATATCCAGGAAGAAGAGTACCGCATGGGCGACCTGTGTACGCAGTCATTCAAAGAGATCCTCCAGAGTGAGCGATATTGGAAGGTCGTTGAAAAAGTCAGGGGGATAGACGTCAAGAAGTGCTATTCCAACTGCCGCACGCACTGCATCAATGAGTTCCTTTGGACCCTGAAGCATCCGCCGGAGCACGTCAATTTTGTCTGAGATCTTAACGATGTCTTGAAGCAGGGGGTCTGGATTGGGTGAATCGCTGAAAGTCGTAGAGGTCCCTAGATCCCATAATTATGTCGCTGTTTTTTTGACCTTCGCCTGCAACCTTAGGTGCAGCTATTGCATCAATAACTTCGAGACGCAGGCGATCCGGCGCAAGACGATCAGCGGCGCGGATTGGGTGCGCGGTTTGAACCGCCTCGTGTCGCGGCCGGACCTGCCGGTCACCCTGCAGGGCGGCGAGCCGAGCCTCCATCCGGATCTCGTCGCCATCATCAATCATTTGAGGCCCGACCTCAATATTGACATCCTGACGAATCTTCAGTTCGACGTTGAGTCGTTCATCGGCCAGGTCGATCCCCGGCGCCTCAGGCGCGACGCTCCTTATGCTTCTATCCGCGTCAGCTACCATCCGCAGACGATGGACTTAGAGGAGACCGTCCGCAAGACCCTGAGAATGCAAAGCGCTGGTTTCAGCATCGGCATCTGGGCGGTGACGCATCCGTCCAACGAGAAGGCGATCCTCGAAGCCCAGCGCCGCTGCCAGGGGATGGGCATCGATTTTCGCCTCAAGGAGTTCTTGGGCGAACACGACGGCAAACTCCACGGGACCTACCGCTACGAGGGGGCTTGCGACAAAAAGTTTGTGAAGGACGTGCTCTGCCGGACGACCGAGCTGCT
>JBFZAX010000091.1:0-3374 GCA_041308805.1 Candidatus Omnitrophota bacterium
TTTCCCTAGGACGCCTTGAACACCCGTCGCCACAGAAAAACGAATGCCGAAACGAGAAAGGTCGACGAACTGTATAAAAAATACAGCCAATGGAGGAAAACCGCGGCAACCCCAGCCCCCCCGCCCCTGCGGCGCGCAATAAAGATCAAAACTCTCCTGTTCATATACAAAATAGCTAATCCCGATACGGCAAAAATCACCCGGGCCCCAACCTCGTTGAACGCTGCGCTGCTGAGCAGAACGCTCCAGGCAAAGACCGCGCTGACCCGATCAGAGACCTTGAAATTCAAATCCCGCGGCAACCCCCGCTTAAGCGAAAGCTCTGTCCAGGGAACAGCCCGCTGAAAAATATCAGTCCTCACCATCGACCCCAAACGCCAGCGCTTCAGATGCTTGACCTGCAAGTCCTTCATCAGGCGGATCCGGCCGCCCTTCTCGCGGACCTTATAACCTAAGGCCACATCCTCGATCGCGGATGTCCTCCATTTCCGGCCGAACCCTCCGGCCTCAAAAAAAATCGGCCGCCGCAACGCCCCGCACCCGGCCCAGAACGTCTGCGCTTCGGCCGCGCTCGTCTGATGGACAAAATGATGATAGAGATTTTTATATTGGGAGATGATATCTTGGGCGGCCGGCGATGCGTCATAGGAGCCGAAGACGCCGCTCAACGCCGCGTCCGCCGAAAAAGCCCCGGCGATCCGGCTGATCGTGTCCGGCCTCACCTCGACATCCGCGTCCACGAAAAAGAGTATCTCGCCCCCGGATGCCGCGGCGCCCGCGTCGCGGGCGGCGCCGGCGCCGCGATGTTCGCTGAACGCGATCACCTGGTCGGCGAACTCCCGGGCGAGGACCGCCGACCCGTCCGTCGAGGCGTCATCGACGACGACCAGCTCAAAAGGGCGATAGGCCGAAGCCCGCAGCGCCGCCAGGCAGCGCGGCAAAGAATCTTTGGCGTTATGAACGGGCACGATCGCGGAGATCAGCATGGCGTTCTCGATCACTTGTTTCTCAAGTAAAGATCGGCTTCCAGATAGGACGGATCTTCCTTTTCCCGCAGGGCGGCAGCGGCCCGCCGCGACGACTCCAGCGTTTTCGCCGCCTGAAAACCGCCTTCGATCGCCAGATCCATGTTCATGTACCGGAACATCCCCTGGCGTCCGCAGGGGATCAGCCCTTCAAACCCTTCTATCCAGCGGCTTATCTTGCCGAGGTACCGCCTGTAGCCAATGGCGTAAAAAGGATAGGCGTGCTCGGCCGTCGTCGAAAAACAATCCAAGACCCTCCCCTTCAGGTCCAGCCCCATCAATTTCAAGTCGCGCAGACAAATAGGCAGAAGCGCCTCCTCGGGCATCGTCCAGAGATCATCGCCTTTTTGACAAGCGATCTCCAGGGTCAAGGGGATCCTCCCTTTAGGGGCATTTCCCGGACACCAGCGATGGAACTCCTGGATCCGGAAAAAAGTAAATTTCTCTTCGGGGACATAAACCCAGGTATTGCGCGTCAATTCGGGCATATCGACCATCAAATTCAAAAAACGGACCGACCGGAAACGCAGATGCCGGGCGGCTTCCAGGATATCGGCGGGGGCCGCCGGATGGAACATCCGGACAAACTCCGGCAAGGGCATCGCGACGATCAGCGAGCGGCCGTGCCCCACCCAGGCCGAATCGCCGTTCCGCGCCTCGACGGCATAGCCGGCCGCCGAACGCGTCACCTTAACAGCCCGGTGGCCCAAAAGGACGTCGCCGCCAAGGCGCTTGACCCGGTCCGCCATCCCTTCCGGGATCTTTCCGCATCCCCCGACGGGATATAAGAACTGCCTGGCATAGGAGGGGATCGAGCGGCGGCCCTTGCGCTTCAAAAGCTCCGAGAGGACCACGCCGATACTTGCTACCGAGATCCTCTGGGGCGCCCAATCGGAAGAGATCAGCGAAGGCGAAGCGCCCCAGAGCTTGCGGGAATAAGGACCAAAATAAATATCATAAAGACGGCGGCCGAACCGCCCCATCAACCAGTCTTCAAGCGAAAGCTCCTGAGGCCGACGGAAAAGATGGCGAAGCCGCGCCCCAAGGCCCTGGAGCGCGCATTCCAGGCTCGTTCTCCACCCAAGCTTCTTGATGATATCCAGCGCCTCGGGCGGATACATCAGGTACCGGCCATTGAGATATATCTGGCTGCGCCGCGGCCGAAGGAGCAACTCACCGTCCTTAAAAAGGCTGCGCACATAATCCGCCGTCTCTTTGCGGTGGGGCAGAAAGCGATGGCCGCCGAAATCGAAAATGAAGCCGTTCTTGCGGACGCTCGCGCACATGCCGCCCACGATCGGCTCCTTCTCGATGACGACGGGCTTTAAGCCTTGGGCCAAGACGCCCTCAGCCGCGGCCAGCCCCGCCAAGCCCGCGCCCAGGATCAGGACGTCAGCGTCAGACCGTCCCTTTTTTTTAACGGCAGGATCGGACATAACCGAAAGCCTCCCCCAGCGACCAGGCGATGACGCCCCCCAAAACCAAAGGCAGCGAAAAACAGAATTCTTTGAAATAGACAGGGTTTTTGATATTGCGCCCCGCGATCTGACAGAATATCTTGGCCGCGACAAGAATAAAGAACAGCGCATAGGCCCCGCGCCGCCAGGGCTTCAAGCCCTGAGCCCTCACCCGCACCCGCGCGAACGACCGGCCGTGCTCAAACTCATGGCCTGCGAACCTCACGAAGGAAGAAATGTTTCGGTGAAAGACCTCGAAATCCGGCTCAAAGCGCGGGCAAAGGCCGGCGCGCGCCAAGCGCCAATGGAACTCGGTATCCGAACAATAGGTCCCGCCGATAAAATCCCCGTAGCGCTCAAACGCCTCTTTTTTATACGACATGCTGGCGCCGGCGATGTCGGCCCGCGGGCCGGCCGGACTGCCGGGCATCCAATCGCTGAACTCGCAAAAATAGGCGCCCCATCCGACGAAGCTCTGCGGATTGCCGTTCGCGATCGCCCCGCCGATGGCCAGGTCGGGAAGGCGCCCGTGAGCCCTGAGCACCCGGGCCGCCCAATCGCTTTTCGCCGTGCAATCCGCGTCGATAAAAGCGATGACGCGGCCGCGGGCCCGGGCCAGGCCGGCGTTGCGCGCGTCGCCGCAATATTGTCTCTGCGCAAAGACGATCCGCTGCGTCCAGGGAAACTCCTGCGCGACAATGCCGGCCGTGCCGTCGGTCGAGCTGTCGACGACAATGACCTCCATCGACGGCCGCGCCGTCTGCGCCGCCAGGGAGCGCAGGCAATGACAAACGGTATCGCGGGCATTGAACGTGGCGACGATAACGGACAAGAAAGGCTCCGAAACCATCAACACTCCACAGGGCGGTTGAAAAACAAGGGATCGCGCACC
>JBFZAX010000092.1:0-9271 GCA_041308805.1 Candidatus Omnitrophota bacterium
GGTCGGGGCCTGGAGAAGGCGATGTTCAGGCCGCTGCTCGCTTTGACGGCATAGAGGAGCAAGAGAAGGTCGGGCAGGCCGCAGGCGGGGATCAGGATGAGCGGTGTGATGACCGCGCCGAGGCAGGCGCCGGCCAGATCCAGGGCGTAGAGCTTCGCTGCGAGGCGAGCTGTTGCGACCGGTCCGCCGGAGCAGGCGCCCCGCAGGACCTCAAAGACGATCGGGACCTCAACGCCCACCAGAAAACCCGCCGAAAAGCTCGACGCAAAAAACAGTCCTTTGATGATCGCCTGGGGATATCCGGGTTGCCGATAGAAGACCATGGCGGCCGTCAATAGCAGGATGGGCGCGAGCGTCAGTATGGACTCGGCCGCGATGATCGACGTCCACGCGCGGCCCGGATCTTTTTTCCCTCCCGCGAGAACCGCCCCCGCGCAGGTGCCTGCCATAAAACTCGTCGTTAAGACCGCCAGCCAGAAGTAAAGAAGACCCAGCAGGCTTTGGAACAAAAAGAGGGTGGCGATCTGGATCGAGATCCCGAAGAACCCGGTCGTCGCTACAGCCAACGATAACGGGGCGGTTCTTCGGCCGCGGCGCGTGGCCAGGAACAGCAGGAACAGCCAGGCGAGAAAGAGCGAGCCGATCAGGCGGGCGGGAGGCTGCGTTTGCAGCATCTTCAGGATCCCGGGGATATTTTTTGAGAATTGCGCGTAGTGCAGGCTCAGGCCTTCGTAGAGCCCGACGGGCCTTAGGTCCTGGTTGGGGGTTGTCCGGCCCAGCGCTTGGCCGACTTCTTCGTCAAACCATCGTCGAGCCGACGGGTCGAGCCGTAATTCGAGATAGGCCGGATTGATCAAATGGGTTTGGAGGTCGAGTTCCTTCAGGCGTCGGGTCATTGCGGAGGGATCGAGGCCGGAGGGAGCTTCGCCGGCGATGAAGATATTATAGCCGTCTCCGGGGATGACCTCGCAGCGGGATAAGGCTGCCCGGCAGGTCTTCAGGGCCATGGCGTTCATCCTCTTGAGCTCTTCGGTCAACGCGACGAGCGATCCAGGGATCGAGCAGACGACGAACCCGCGTGGCTCTAGGATGCGCGCGATCTCCCGAAAAGCCTCAACGGTAGCGGTTCGGTTGGCCGCCAGGGACGTGGGCAGCCCGGTATAAAGGAAGACCGCATCGAATTTTTCATGTGCCGTTTTAAAGAAGTGCCGCGCATCCTTGACTTCCCGTCTTACCCTCGGGTCGTTGAGCTCGGCATCGATCCCCGGGTCCTTGAGGGACCGCAAGACGTCGAACATGAGGGGGTCAGGCTCCAGATAGACGACCTCTTGGACCGGATATTTGAAGATCTCCCGCAGAGGGCCTCCGGCCGCGTGTCCGATGAAAAGGACTTTTCGGACTTGCGGCTGGGCAAGGAGCGGCAAATGGATGAAGTCTTCCGTGAAGAACGCTTCAGGATGCGGCGCGGCGATCGTCGGTAAGCCGTCATAGAAGATCGTTTGCTGTCCTTCCTGTTCGAGAACGGCGATGTGGCCGTAAAGGGAGTTGCGTTCGAGCTTGACCGTTTGATGGGGCCACTGAAGACGCAAGGTCGCCTGCCGCAAAGAGGGAGCGGAGAAGAAAATAGTTACGGCGGCCACCCCCAAGGCGGCGGCGAGGGAACGGCCGCGGCCTTTTATCGATCGCGCCAGCAGGATCGCGCAGAGCCCGTTGACCAGGAGGAGCGAGCCGGCGATCCTGAAAGGGTCAACCGAGGCCATCAGCAGGAGAGTAAAAGCGCCGGCGCCGATCGCGGCTCCCAGAGATTCCAGGATATAGAGCCGCGCCAGGGGCCGGTCTTGTCGCGCAGGGGCTGTTAGGAAGAGACGCATCCCCAGGGAAAAGAGGGTTCCGTCCGCCAGGGCGACCACGCCGATGCCCGCGGCCATGACGCAGAGCGTTGCTCCCAACGAAAGGACCTCGGCGGCCGGGAGTCCCAGCAGGGTCTTGGAACCGCGGATAAGGCAGAGGGCAAATAGGGCCCAAATGCTTTGAAGGATCTGGACGATCGCATACGGCAGGAAGGGGTCCTTGGCTTTGGCGTTCAGCAGAGGCCCCAGGCCTGCGCTGCCGAGCCCTCCGAAAAAGAGCCACAGCCCGAAGGTCGCCCCCAGCGTCAATTCGTTGCCGTAGAAGACAGCGAGGAGCTCGCGCGCCAGGAGGGTCTGGAGCATGATCGAGGAGACCCCGCGCAGCAAGAGCGCGGCTGAAATGGTTCCCGGGGAGATCATAAAATCATGATAGCAGAATCCCGTATTATTCTCAACGCAGCCCTGGATGTCGAACAGCCGATGGAGAGGCAGGTCCTTATCGCGTTATCTGCCACGCGCAGGACGGCGAGGGCAGCGTCGCCAGCCTCAGCCGTCCCATTTTTGTGGATGGCCGCCGGATCTTCTCGTCGGGTAAATGTTTTTCCCCGTCGGGCCGGCCGCCGAAAAATTATTTGATAAAAATTTTGACAAAAGGTTTTTTGGGTGTAGAATAAAACCGAAATCGAAGATTATTTCAGCTCGACCGGAGGAGATCATGGGCAAAGGCAGGCGAAGAAGGCTCGGCAAGTTGCGTTGGCGTTCCAAAAGGGCGAATCACGGCTCCAAGCCCAACAAGGGATAAGACGTCGGTTGATAAGAGGGCCTTTCGAGGCCGTTGACATAGATCCTTCACGTGAATAAAAGAATCCCACCAGTCTCAGCCGTCCGGAAGTAAAAAATGTGTTCTGAATCCGGGTCCAGCTATTTCCTCCGATATCAAAATGTAGTGGTTCTTCCTGAAAAAATGCCTATATCTGGTGTTTTTTCGATTGACAATCCATCTCCGAAGAGATATTCTTGGATTTGCCCGCTGGAGTCGGGGTTACCTTTATATTAGGTCGGAAAGGAGCGTTCTATGGCGTTGAAGCTTTCTGAGAATTCTCTGCGGGTCCTCGAGAAGCGCTATCTGAAGAAAGACGAGAACGGCAAGGTGATCGAGACCCCTCAGGAGATGTTCCAGCGCGTCGCGCGCACCATTGCCCAGGCGGACCGGATCTTCAAGAAGCCCGAAGAGGAGATCTCGGCCCTCGAGAAAAAGTTTTACGAGATGATGATCGGCCTGGAGTTCATGCCGAACTCGCCGACCCTCATGAACGCCGGCCGCGATCTTTCGCAGCTCTCCGCCTGTTTTGTCCTGCCTATCGCCGACTCCATGGAGAGCATTTTCGACAGCATCAAGGCCACCGCCCTGATCCACAAGTCGGGCGGCGGGACGGGTTTTTCTTTTTCCAGGCTGCGTCCGCGCTCGAGCACCGTCCGCTCCACGGGCGGCATCGCCTCGGGGCCGATCTCTTTCATGAAGGTTTTTGACGCCGCGACGAACGCGGTCAAACAGGGAGGCACGCGCCGCGGGGCGAACATGGGGATCCTGCGCGTCGACCATCCCGACATCCTCGATTTCATCTCCTGCAAAGAGAGCGACAAGGAGATCACCAACTTCAACATCTCCGTCGCGGTGACGGAAGATTTCATGCGCCGGGCGCTGAAGAACGAGGATTATGATCTCATCGCCCCCAACACGGGGCAGTCCGTCGGTAAGCTCAACGCCAAGACCGTCTTTGACCAGATGGTCAAGATGGCGCATAAGAACGGCGAGCCCGGCATCATCTTTATCGACAGGATCAATAACGGCAATCCGACCCCGAAGCTGGGCAAGATCGAGAGCACGAATCCCTGCGGCGAACAGCCGCTCTTGCCGTACGAGAGCTGCAACCTGGGCTCCGTCAACATCTACGCGCTCTTGAAGCGCAGCGCCGCCGCCTTTGAGATCGACTGGCCGCGCCTGGGCGAGGTCGTGCGCCTGGCCGTGCATTTCCTGGACAACGTCATCGAGGTCAACAAGTTCCCGCTCCCCGAGATCGAGAAGATGACGAAGATGACGCGCAAGATCGGCCTGGGGCTGATGGGGTGGTCGAGCGCGCTGGCGAAGATGATGGTCCCTTACGATTCCGAAGAGGCCATTGCGTTGGCTGAGAAGGCCATGTCGTTCATCCAGACCGAGGCGCGCAAAGAGTCGGTCGCGCTGGCCAGGGAGCGCGGGGTCTTTCCGGCATTCGAGGGCAGCGTCTATGATAAAGAGGGCGGCCTGAGGCTGAGGAACGCGACATTGACCACGATCGCGCCGACAGGCACCATCAGCATCATCGCCGGCCCCTGTTCTTCGGGGATCGAGCCGATCTTCGCGCTCTCTTATCAGCGCGCCAATGTCCTGGACAACGATAAGATGGTCGAGGTCGAACCTGCCTTCAAGGAGGCGATCGAAGCGCGGAGCCTGTACTCAAGGAAGCTCATGGAAGAGATCGCGGAGCGCGGGACAGCCCAAGGGGTCTCGCAGGTTCCCGAGGACATCCGCCGGGTCTTCGTGACCTCCCATGACATCTCTCCCGAATGGCATATCCGCACGCAGGCGGTCTTCCAGAAGTACACGGATAACGCGGTGTCAAAGACCGTGAATTTCCACCATGACGCGCTGGTCGAGGATGTGCGCAAGGTCTACGTCCTGGCCTATGAGCTGGGTTGCAAAGGGGTGACGATCTATCGCGACAAAAGCCGTGAAGAGCAGGTCTTGAGCGTCGGCACCAAAGACCCCGCCAAGCAGGGCAGCGTGGCCGCGGCCCAGGCGCTGGGCAAGATCGGTCCCCGGCCGAGGCCCGAGGTCGTGACCGGCACGACGACCAAGGTCTCCACGGGTTGCGGCAATCTGTATGTTACGATCAACACGGACGAATCCAGCCGTCCTTTTGAGGTTTTTACGTCCATGGGCAAGGCCGGCGGGTGCGCAGGGTCGCAGCTGGAAGCCATTGGCCGCCTGGTATCGCTGGCGTTCCGCTCCGGCGTGGACGTCAAGGTGATCGTTGAGCAGCTGCGCAGCATCCGCTGTCCTTCGCCGTCATGGGAGAAGGGGTCGCGGATCTTTTCCTGCGCCGACGCCATCGCCCGCGTCATCGAACGCCGGCTCGTCCAGTCCAAGGCGGAGAACGGCGCGGCCGTAGAGGTGGAAGTGGCGGTCGCCAAAGAAGACCTTTTGAGCCAGATCTCCCGCAGCGAAGAGCAGCTCGAAAGCCAGTTCACGGGGAATATCGTGGGCGTCTGCCCGGATTGCGGCGGCGTCGTGCGCCACGAAGAAGGGTGCGTGAAGTGTTCGGCGTGCGGCTACACGAAATGCTAGGGTTTATGTGATCGGCAACAAAAGACCCGCCTTGAAAAAGGTGGGTTTTTTGTTGGGTGAGTGAGATAATGAGGGAAGTAGAGAGGGTCGCAAGGTCCCCGCGTCCCAACGTCCCAAGGTTTCTGACGGACGACCGCAGGAACAGTTTCAAGCCGTTCCCTACGGAATGAATAGGTCGACAGGGAGGGACGGCGTCGGGGGTTTCCCGCAGACCCCCGTAGCGGAGGGGGGACCCGTCCCTCTGAAGACAAAAGATATCGCAGGGTCAGACGGGGGGAATGGTTCGACTTCGCTCACCATCCTGGGCTTGTCGAAGGACCACGGGAGGGTTCCCAAAAGGGGGTGCGGGGGGCCAGGGAGATCCCCGGCGGCGTCCCAGCCCTGAGCAAGAAACATTAAAGGAGGATAATATGGGTAGATGGGTTTTGATCATGTGGATGGTGTTGTTCATGGCCGGGAGTGCTTTTGCAGAGCCTTTCACAAGCGAGTCGGGTGGCGGCCGCTATGAGCTGGTCATGATGAACGGCCGCGCCGTCGTCAACAACCGCGTTCCGGCGATCGTGCTGGATACGGTGCGCGGGATCGTGTGGACCTGCCAGAATCTCCAGGACGGAAAGCCGCTGTGGGTCAAGACCGATCTGGGCCGCAACGGGGATAAGCCGATGACGGGCAAACGCTATATCGTGCGGATGCTCCAGTGGCAGGACGCAGACCTGCGGATGCCCGCGGTCGTATTAGACACCGAGGAAGGCGCCGTTTGGAACTGCCCTAATGTCATCGACGGGAAGGCGACCTGGGTAGAGACGGATCTTCAACATATGGCTTCTCCTAATGAATGACAAACAGAAGCTTTTATTGGTCGGCATGTTTTTCTGCCTGGCGTTGATAGGCTGCGCCCGCGATCGCAAGTATTACAGGGAAGAAACGGGTGTCCTGAAGACAAAGTCCCGCGCGGCCGACGGGGTGAATACGGGTGAGTTGAAGTGAGGCGGGCTGCCGGGTTGGTTTCTTAACGCGAATTAGTCGATAGTCGATGGTCAATGGTCGATCGTCTATGGTTAAAAACCGAGGAAAAAATGATGAGGCATTTCGGCTTTGACTATAGACCATAGACTATAGACCATCGACTTTTCAAGTTCCCGATATGAGCATTTTCAGAAAAATTCTCCTTTTGTCCATTCTTGCATTGACACCCATTTTGGCTGAAGCAGGGAAATTCAGCGGCGGGGTGGGGGTTGGCGTAGGGAATATCGGCTGGGGGTCGGGGGGCTATTACGACGCCGCGGCGCCTATGCTGCTGGCGCCGATATCCGAGGTCGTGGACCTGACCGGACAGGAGACGCTCGTATTCAGGTGGAGCCCTTTCCAGGGTCGGCTGGACAGGCGCCGGTTTTACGATTTTTGGATCTTTGAGGGCCGCGAGCAGCTTGAAAAATTCAGGATCTATAAGAAACGGGTCCCTGCCGATGAGTATGAGGTCCTATTGGACGCCCGGATGTTCGAAGACGGCAAGATCTACACCTGGGCAGTGCGGCAGGTGACCTATGGCACGAAGAGCGATTGGTCGTATAGTTCGTTTGAGGTCATCCGCGGGCCGGAGACGGCTCCATCGAAAGGGGCAGCATAAATAATTTTCATTTAATAGAGTTCTTTGGGGCATCAAGGATATCCAGGGGATCAAGTCTTGGGGGATAACAAGGACACCAAGGCAACCGAGGGACAAAACCCTTGGTCACCTTTCCTTGATACCCTCAATAACCTTGATATCCCCCAAAGACTCGATATCCTCGTTGTCCTCGATACCCTGAACTTGAGACCTTGAGACGTTGAGACCCATGATTATTTGTGATTCAGCAAAAAAGCTGCTATGAAGACCCTCGTCATCTATTATTCCCTTGAAGGCAATACTCGGTTGATCGCCCAGGCCATCGCCCAGGTGACTGGGGCGGATATCCTCGAACTGAAGCCTGAAACTGAGCCTCCGTCCAAAGGATTTATGAAGTATTTCTGGGGAGGCCGGCAGGTCATGACGAAGGAGCAGCCTCAGTTGTTGCCCTTGGGGAAGGATCCTCAGGCCTATGATCTGATTTTTGTTGGAACCCCAGTCTGGGCTTTTTCTTACGCGCCCGCCCTGGCGACCTTTTTCTCCCAGGTCAAGATAGCCGGGAAGAAGATCGGCCTCTTCTGTTGCAGTGGCGGGGGGAAGGGTAAGACACTGGAGAAGATGGCCCAGCGCCTGGAAGGCAATGAGATAGCCGGCCAGATCCATTTCGTGGAGCCCCTCAGGAGAGGCCAATCCCAGGCCGTGGAGAAAGCGGCTCAGTGGGCCAGACAGGTTAGTGGGCTTCAGCCCCTCGGCAGGAACCCTCGGCTTTAAGGCCGAGGATGAATACAGGGCTGCCTCGGGAGGGAACCCAGGCATCGGCGATTACCGTTGTCTGGAAGATCGTATCAAGGAAAAAATGAACCCTGGACTTCGGCCCATGGGGTTCCACTGATGCCCTAATGGCCTAATTTTTCCATTAGCCCGTCAACCTCCACAACAGGGCGTCCAAGGCTATAATCTTCTTGTCATATCTCCATTTTGATGATAGAATACCTCTCCAGAATAGAAAAATTCCCCCACTTTTGATTTTTAAAGAGCAAAACTCTCTGTTGGGCTTAATGTTATAAAGTTCTTGAGAGGCAGAGGAGAGCCGTATTAATGAAGAAAATACTTTACGTAGTCCTGGATGGCCTGGGAGATACCCCGATCAAGGAGCTTGGGAATAAGACTCCTCTGGAGGCCGCTTTGACGCCTAACATGGATAAACTTGCTCAGATGGGTAAAAGCGGGGTCATTCACACGGTTGGAAAAGGGGTCACCCCGGGGTCAGATGTCGCCGTCATCAGCCTTTTAGGCTATGACGCCCGAAAATATTACACCGGTCGGGGTCCTCTGGAGTCTTTTGCCGAGGGGCTAAAGATAGAAGATGGGAATGTGGCGCTCCGGGTCAACTTTGCCACGGTCGAAGAGGATGGCAGGAAGATCAAGGATCGCCGGGTGGGTCGCAACCTTACGACCGAAGAAGCGGCCATGCTCGCCCGGGACATCAACTCGAAAGTGGTTTTGACGAACGCGACCTTTGAGTTCAAGAACACGGTCGGCCACCGGGGCATCCTGGTCATCCGGGGCATGCATTCCCAGTTGTCGGCCTGGATCACGAACACGGATCCGGCTTACGGCCGGGATGGGGTCTTTGGCTTGGCCAAAGAGGAGTTCGAGCCGTTAGTCGGTGATTCGCAGCCCCTGCCGGGCCACGAGAACGAGAAGCCCGCGATCGAGGCAGCCGTCCTTTTGAATGAATTCACCCAGAAGTCGCATCAGGTGCTTGAAGAGTCCGCGGTCAACAAGAAGCGTATCGCGGACGGCAAGGTACCGGCCAATGCGATCCTGGCCCGGGACGCCGGAGATCGCCTGCCTGAATTTCCTCCGATGGAAGAGTTTTATAAGGTCAGGTTCGGATCCTTTGTCGAGATGCCTGTCGAGAGGGGGATCGCCCTGTTGACGGGCATCGCCATTGTGGACGTTCCTTCGTCCACCGGACACCCGGACGTCGATTATTCCATTTGGGCGAAGATCGCCCTGCAGAAGATCCAGGAGTTTGACGGTCTCTATATCCATGTCAAGGGCCCGGATGAGCCGGGCCATGACGGCGACTTCAAGAAAAAGAAAGCTTTTATCGAGGCGATCGATAAGCATTTCTTCGGTAGTCTTCTTCCCGGTATCGACCTCAAGGATTTTGTCCTTGCGGTGACAGCGGACCATTCGACCCCGTGCAAGCTCAAGGCCCATTCGGCAGATCCGGCGCCCTTGATCATCTCCGGCGGTTCCGTCAAATCCGACAAAACGCTCAGCTTTTCTGAAAAGGCGTGCCGGGAAGGTTCGCTGGGGGAGGTTTTAGGCAAGGATCTGATGGGGATGTTGATCAAGTTCGCGAAGAGTTGAGATTTGATAGGCGGGGCGCAGGCTAGTCGATAGTCTATAGTCTAT
>JBFZAX010000093.1:0-12377 GCA_041308805.1 Candidatus Omnitrophota bacterium
GCATAAAATACGCCCCTAACCAGAAAATAAGGCACGTGCACCAGAAAATAATAAGGGAAAAAGACAAAAAGATGCTGAGGCCTTGCGTTGCGGCACTGAAAGATAAAGAGGTTGCGCAGCAGCAGCCACGCCCGGCGGCCGAGATGCCGATTCATGGTCGCGGCGCATCGATGGCGCACGCGCGCGTCCTTGACGAGGACGATCTTCCAGCCCCGGCGCCGCGCGCGGGCGTTGAAATCCGTCTCTTCGAAGTAAACGCCGTAAACAGGATCCAAGCCGCCCAGCTCCCGCCAGGCAGCGGCCCTGATAAGATTGGAACAACCCAGGATGCTATCCACGTTTTCCCGCGTTCGGCCATCGGAAAAAACATCGCTCCCGTATCGGAGCTTGCGCAGATGACCGGTCCAAGGGTTGATCCTGTAGCCCGCGTGCTCCACCGTTCCTTCCTCTTCATAGCGGCAGATGACGGGCCCCGCCACGGCGATCCGGGCATCGCCCTCAGCGGCCGTGACCAGCGCGCGCAGGGCATCCGGCGCCACGGCCACGTCGTTATTGAAGATCCACAGGTAATCGGCGCCCTGGTCCAGGGCCTTCGTTGCGCCCGCATTAGCCGCGGCGGCATAGCCGAGATTGCGGAGATTCTCCAGAAGGGAAACTTTCGGGAACCGGTCCCGGACCGCCGCCTGGGAACCGTCGACAGAAGCGTTATCGACCACCGCCACTTTCAGCCGCGACGCGGGATACCCGGTCTTTTCGAGCGAAGAAAGACACTCAAGAAGGTCCTCGCGGCCGTTCCAGTTGACGACGACCGCGTGTACCAGGGGGAACTCCTGTCCCGATGGACGATTACCGGTCAACTCCATACGCTTGAGCGAAAATGACGAAGGATCACAGCGACCTGAAGATATTTTTGAATTCGTCAGCGACGGCTTCGAACTGCTTGCCGATCTCCTTGAAATCTTCGGCGGTCTTCTGCGGCGGCTGGGCAGCGATCTCTTTGATTTTGGACTGCAAAAAAGTCCCCTTGATCTTCACCTTCTCGAACCGGGGCCGGTCCATCTTCGTCCTGAAGGAAAAATCAAAGACCGCCCGGCCCTCGGGGGTCAACAGGACCCCCACCGCCATCGTCGTCAACTCCTGCGAATCGGGCGGCTCCCCCTCTGCCGAGGCCGACGCCGACGCTTTTTCGAACGAGACATCGTCGAATTCCGCGTGGCAGATCCCTTTCAGGTCGTTCTTCTCGGACTTAAGATCGGCGGTAAAAAGCATCCGGCCCGAAGCCAGCGGCCGGCCGAAGATCTTGCGCGCATAAGGCTTGAGCGCGGCCAAAAGAACATCCGACAGCGCAACTTTCATATCCATGTCCCGCGCCAGGGGATCGACCCAGCCGCTGAGAGCGATAGACCCAAGAGAGCCTTTGCCTTCGCTGACCAGCCGCCCCTTCCCTTCGACCCGCATCTTGAAGGGTTGCAGCAGCGAAATGCGACTGACGTCAAGGTCGAGGTCCGTCAGGGAGAAGGAGAACGGCTCCTCTTCCTCGACGATCCCCTTGTCGACGAAATCGACGGTCGCGTCCCTGATCTGGAACTTCTCAACGTAGACCCGAAACTCTTTTCCCCCCGTTTCCGTCGGGGAAGCGGACGGGCGGCTCGACGGCGGCGCGGCGCTCTTGGCGGGAACAGGCGGCAAGCCGAAATCAAAACTGTCGTCCGGCAACCTCGTGATGACCATGCGGGGTTGTTCGATCAGGAGCCCGTTCAGGATCACTTCGCGGCTCAGCAGCCCCGCCAAGCTGGGCGTCACGGAGATCCTCTGCGCGCGGATGCCCCCCTCCAATGAAAAACCCTCGACGATGACGGTCGAGGGGAAGACGACGCGGATATTCTCTATCCGGGGCTTGAAGCCCAACTGCCGTTCCAGCAGATCAGGGACCAGGCGCTTAGCGTTCGCCGCGAAATAATAGGAAACCGCGGCTCCTGCCGCCAAAACGAAGACAACAACGAACAGCAGGATCTTCAAAAAGGTCTTCATGGGTCTCCTTAGATAAAATCCATGTCCCCGGCGTGATTCGAACACGCGACCCTCTGCTTATCCAATGAGCGCGTCACTTATGGGCAGCGAACAGCCGAAACCATAAGTGACGGCGCGAATTGGACCCCGTCCATCACTCAATATCCCTGTGCGGGGGAAGGCAGATCGTCATGTCCCCGGCGTGATTCGAACACGCGACCCTCTGCTTAGAAGGCAGATGCTCTATCCAACTGAGCTACGGGGACAAATATTTCCATCGGGGGGGCGGGACTTGAACCCGCGACCTCATGGTCCCAAACCATGCGCTCTAACCAAATTGAGCTACCCCCCGTATTTATCTGAAAAGTCGCAAAGTCTCAACGTCTCAAGGTCTCAAGTCAGTCGGTAGTCCATAGTCTATGGTCTATGGTCAAAACCGAAAGGATCGAAGTCCGAGGTCCGATGTCCGAGGTCAGATCTTTCGGACTTCCGACTTCTGACTTCCGACTTCGGTTATGGCTTTCGACAATCGACCATCGACCATTGACCATAGACTGGATTCGCGGAAATTCGCGTTAAATAATCCTAACATTTTCCCATCAAATAACTTTTGAATATTAAATTATAGCACTCCGAGGGCCTGTTTTCAATACGGTCAACCGCGCCCCGGAAGGTAGATCCCGCCCTTCATTCCATAACAATGATTGAATAAGGCACTCCCATAATCTATAATTATTACCATATGAAAAAAATCATCTTCATCCTTCTGTTTTTTTTCGTGGCCGGGGTCGGCGCCGGGATCTACTACCTGGACACTTACTACCTGCCTCGGGTCGCCCGCCAGAAGATCGTCGCCGAACTGTCCCGGATCACCGGCGGAGAGGTGACCCTGGACAGCGTGTCGGTGAGCCTTTGGCGGGGACTCGTCCTCAGCGGCCTGACGCTCTTCGACAAGGACGAGCCGGCGAGGAAGCTCGCCGCCGTCGATGAGATCTCCTCGTTCGTCCTCTTCTGGGCCTCCCTGAAGGACAAAGCCGTGATCCTGCCCGTCATCAGGATCAAAGGAGCTTCTCTTTATTTGAAGTCCACTCCCGAGGAAAAGATCAATGTCGCTCCCCTTATGGAAAAAATGCGCAAGCCCCCTGCGGCCCAAAGGGCGTTCGCGATCCTGGTCAAAACGGTCAGCATCGAAGACACCGAGATCTTTTTCTCCGACCAGCTGCGTCCGACAGCCGTTGAAACCACCGCAGCCATTGACCACCTGGCCGCCAAGATCACCGGGGCAGGGGCCGATTTCGAAGGCGTTGCCGAGCTGGTCAAGAACGATCAGCGGGCTGTCTTCACCGTGACCGGGCGCTTCGAATCAAACGGACCCTCCCTGACGCTGAGCGCCGCCGGCAAACACATGCCATGGACTTTCGTCGCTCCTTATCTTGACCTCCTACCCGCCACCATCAAAGAAGCCCGGTTCGATGACTTCCGGGTCGAAGTGGAATCCGGCCCAAAAGACCTGCGCCTGAGCGGCGCCTGTCACGTCGGCTCCCTTAAGGCCCAGAAAGACGCCCTCGGCATCCAGGACGGGATCTTGCAGGCCTCCGCTTCCCTGACATTCGCCAAGGAGACGCCTTCGGCGATAAAACTTCAAGTTCGCCTCGACGGGGAAAGCGGCCGCGTCTCGTGGGGCGGCAACACTCCTGCCCAGGCGGAACTCCTGGGCTCGACCATCGAGATCGATAAAACCTCCGAAGGCACACAGCTGAAAATACGCCTGGCCCTGGCGAACGCGCGGGCCCAAAAAGACCTCATCTCGATGCGGGCAGACATCGACCCTGCGGAGTTCACCGTCCGGTTCCCCGCGGCGCCCTCCGAAACCCAGGGGCCTGAGTATCAAGGCGTGATAACGGTGAAAAAAGGCGCGATCGAAGGCCTGCCGAAGATCGGGACCGTCACGGACATCGATTCGACCATCGCGATCGACAACGGCGCCATCACCATGAAGGATGCAACGGCGAAGATCCTGGAGACTCCCGTCACCTCGACAGGAAGCTACATCCAGAATATCCTCTTGCTCGACCTGGCCGGCAATTTCGAATCCCAAAAACTTAAAGGCCTGTTGCCGCTCTCTTCGCCGGTGGCCTTGGATCTCTCAGGGCCGACCCGCTTGAAACTCCATCTCAGCTTCGACCCTTCCAAAGGAACAACTCCCGCCTTCTCCGGAGAGCTGACCTTAAGCGAAGATACCGTCACCCTGGCGCTCCCCCAAAAAAACCTGGCTTTTGCCTGCTCCAAAGGCCGGATCAAATTCGACACCCGGGAACAGACCGTCTTATGGCACTTCGAAGACCTGCTTTACCGGGACGCGTCCTATGACTTCAGCGGTAATCTTGCGGGTTTCAAAGTCCCCAGGATCAACGCCCTCCTGATCGGCAAAGACTTAAGGGTGCAGGCGGACTTCATGAAAAAAGAAGAAGAACTGGATTTCACCTTCCTGAAGGGCTCTTTTCGCGACAGCCTCTTCAACCTGACCGGCACGGTCAACGCCGGCAGATCTTTCGATCTTCAGGGGACCGTCAAGCTGGATTGCAAGGACCTGCGTGCAGTCCCGGCGTGGAACGATGCCTTGTCCAAGGCTTCCCCCGAGGGCGGGCTCTTCCTCGCGGGCCACGTCTCGGGGCCTTTTGAAAAACACGCTCTCTGGAAAGCGACGGTGAAAGGCCACAGCGAAGAGCTCAAGCTTTACGGCCTGCGATTCTCAGACGTGACGCTCGATTATCTGCAGACCAATCAACGGGGTTTTATCAATTCGCTGGAATTCTGGGCTTACGGCGGCAAAGGGGCTGTCAAAGGCCGGTTCGACCTGTCGGGCGACGACATCCCATACGCATTCCAAGGGCTCCTGGAAGAGATCGACCTGGCGCGCCTCAGGACGGACACCGCCATGAAAGACAGCAAGCTGGCGGGCCAAATGGACCTGAAATTCTCCCTCAAGGGCCAGGGGACGGACCTGAGCAACATGAAAGGATACGGGAGCGTTCTCATCAAAAACGGCAACCTCCTGCAGTTCAACCCGCTGAAAGGATTGGGTAATTTCATCTTCATCCCCAAATTCGCTTCCCTTAACTTTTCCCAGGCCCAGGGCGACTTCGCGGTCGATAACGGCGCGATCATGACCGATAACCTGGAGCTCATCGGCGACCAGCTGGGCCTTTTACTGGAAGGAAAGATCACCTGGGCGGGCGAACTGGATTTCGTCGTCAACACCCAAGTATTGGCATCGGGAAAGAAAGAAAGTATCGAAGAAGAGGCGCGGGAAGAGAAACTGAAGGAATTCGTCAATGCCACCGGCGGCCTGACGGCCATCCAGGTGACGGGAACCGTCGACAAACCTCAATATAAGCTGCTGCCGGTCGGAAAGAACATCGTGAAGAAGATCGGCGACGTCATCTCAGCCGTCGTTCCAGTAGACGTCGGGCTTTGACCAGGGCCCGGAACCGGTGGCTCATCCGATGCTTCACTTCGGGCCCCAGCTGCGCGAACGTCCGACCGAACTTCGGGATGATAAAAAGAGGGTCGTAGCCGAACCCGGAATCGCCGGCCGGCTTCGTACCGATCATGCCCTGACAACTGCCGCTCACCACCCCGATCAGACCTTTGGCGTCCGCGAGGGCGACCGCGCAACGGTAGCGGGCCGCCCGGCCCGCCGGAGGTACCCCCCGCAACTCCCTGAGCAATTTCACGTTGTTGGAGGCGTCGGTGGCGCCGGGCCCGCTATACCGCGCGGAATAGACGCCGGGCCTGCTGCCTAACGCGCGGACCTCCAGCCCCGAATCTTCGCCCAATACCACTTTCTTGGTCGCCAGCGCGATCGTGCACGCCTTGATGATCGCGTTCTGCTCGAACGTATCGCCATCCTCCGAGATCGCGGGCAACCCTTCGTAGTCCGCGAGCGAGGTGACGCGGACCTTCAGATCCGCGAGGATCTCGCGGATCTCCAGGAGCTTTTTCTTATTGCGGGTGGCGACGAGAAGTTCCATGCGGCCTTGAAGCATCCGTCCTACTTGACGTCTTTCAGGAGGTCTTTCTGGAGGGCGATGAGTTGCGAGATCCCCTTCTTGGCCAGGTCCAGGAGCTTGTCCATCTGCTCCCTGCTGAAGGGCTTGCGCTCCGCCGTGCCCTGGACTTCGACGAACTGTCCGCCGCCGACCATCACGACGTTCATATCCACCTCGGCCTTCGAATCCTCCTCATAGCTGAGGTCCAGCAGCATGGCGCCATCGACGATCCCCACGCTCGTCGCCGCGATGAACTCCGTGATAGGAACGCGGGTGATCGACCCTTCGCGCCTGACCGTATCGAGAGCGTCGACAAGGGCGATGAAGCTGCCGGTGACCGACGCCGTGCGGGTGCCGCCGTCCGCCTGGATCACGTCGCAATCCAGGTAGACCGTCCGCTCGCCGAGCTCCTTAAGGGCGACGACCGACCTCAACGATCGGCCCACCAGCCGCTGGATCTCGAACGTGCGGCCGGACTTCTGCTGCTTTTCCCGGCCGACGCGCGACTCGCACGACCGCGGCAGCATCCCGTATTCCGCCGTCACCCAGCCGCTGCCGGAGTTTTTCAAAAAAGGCGGCACCGTCTGCTCGACCGACGCCGAACAGATGACCTTTGTGTCGCCGACCTCGATGAGGCAGGAACCTTCGGCGTGTTTTAAATAGTGCCGGGTGACCTTCACGCGGCGCATCACATCCAACCCCCGGCCGTCTTGTCTCATCATGAAAGGCTCCTTTTGAATGGGCAATGATGTCGTCTATGGTCTATAGTCGATAGTCTATTGTCTATGCCCCGAAACGAAGTCGGAAGTCAGAAGTCGGAAGTCCGAAAAATCCGACTTCGGACATCGGGCTTCGGACTTCGATCCTTTCCATTGACAATAGACCATAGACTATCGACTATTGACTTTCTTTGTCCGTCTTTTCACATCTCAAACACATCACGGCCCTTCGTGTCGATCCCGACCAAAAGAGGAAAATCCTTAAGGGTGAGTTCGTAGACCGCTTCGGGGCCCAAGTCCTCGAAGAGGAGCGGCCGGGCGCGGATGACCCGCTTCGACAGGAAAGCGCCGGCGCCGCCGGTGGCCAGAAAGTAGACCGCCCCGTGTTTCTGGATCAGGCGCCGGACCTCCTCGCTACGCCGGCCTTTGCCGATCATGCCTTTCAGGCCAGCCTCCAGCAACGGTTGCGCGAACCGGTCCATCCGGCTGCTGGTCGTCGGACCGCAGGACCCGATGACCTTACCCGGCGCTGTCTTCGTCGGCCCGCAGTAGTAGATCGCCTGGCCTTTAAGGTCCAGGGGCAAGCCGGATCCTCCCCGTATCAGGTCGACGAGCCTGCGGTGCGCCTGGTCCCTGGCCGTGAAGACCGTCCCGCATAAAAGAACCTCGTCGCCGGCCTTTAAGGCTTGGAGATCGGTGTCGCGAAGAGGCGTCCGCAGCCGGATGATCTTCCTATTTGAGTAAAGCACTGGCGCTCCTTAAAACGTGGCAGCTGATATTAACTGCGACCGGCAACCCCGCCATATGCGTGGGGTGCGTCAAGATGTGGACGCCGAGGGCGGTGGCGCGGCCGCCCAGGCCCATCGGCCCGATCCCCAGATCGTTGATCTCGCGCAAGAGTTCGCGCTCAAGGGCGGCGACGTGGTCGGTCGGATGCCATTTTCCCAACGGCCTCAATAGGGCCTTTTTAGAAAGGAGTGCAGCGTGGTCGGCGCTCGCGCCGATGCCGATGCCGACGGTGTAAGGCGGGCAGGCGTCAGGCCCGGCCTCCCTGACGACAGAGACGATAAAATCCTTGATCTCGCGGCCGCGGGCCGTGGGATTGAACATCTTCAGCTGCGTCTTGTTCTCGCATCCGAACCCTTTAGGCAGGACGGTCAGGCGCAACCCCCGGCGGGGAACGAACTCAAAATGGATGACGGCCGGGCCGAACCCTGTGGAGCCGCCGCGGCTCAGGGGATCCGCGACGATGGAATTCCTCAAGAACCCCTTTTCGTAGCCGCCGCGGATGCCGGTATTGATCGCGCTCTCCAGGTCCAAGCCGAGACAGTTGATGTCCCGTCCGATCTCGACGAAAACGACGGGCAACCCCGTGTCCTGACAGATGGCCAGCGACTCCGCGCGGGCGATCCGGGCGTTCTCTAAAAGCTGCCGCAGGATCTTCCTGGCCCGCGCGTTCTTCTCCAGGCGCGCCGCGCGGCGCAGGGCCGCTTCCACGTCCGGGCGCAAGTTCGTATTGGCGCGGATGCACAGGCGGCTGACCGTCGCGCTGATGAGCTTTTCCGTGAGCTTCTTCATCTGGACCTTAACTCCCGGGTGACCGTCGTCGTGATCCCGCCGCGGGGATTGAAACGGGCGGTGACCTTCGCCCAGCGGGGATGACAACCCTTCGCAAGATCATCCATCAGCTTATTGACAAAGTGTTCGTGGAAAATCCCGACGCTGCGGAAAGACATGAGGTATTCCTTCAAAGACTTCAGCTCAACGCAAGAAGAGCGCGGGATGTACTCGATATCGATGACCGCGAAATCCGGCAAGCCTGTCTTAGGGCAGATGCAGGTGAACTCCGGGATCTCGATGCGCACGACAAAGCGCTTGTCCGGATACTGGTTTTTCCAGACCTCGATCGCGGGTGTCTTCAGCGAACGAACCTTATCCTGCAGGCCTTCGTAGGTGGATGGTTTAGGCATGGCTTTCCTCATGGGTGATCTGTAACAGAACTCTTAATGATAAGTCTCAAGGTCTCAAGTCAGTCGATAGTCTATAGTCGATGGTCTATTGTCAATGGAAAGGATCGAAGTCCGAAGCCCGATGTCCGAGGTCGGATTTTTCGGACTTCCGACTTCTGACTTCCGACTTCGTTTCGGGGCATAGACAATCGACCATGGACCATCGACTATTGACTCTTTCGCGACCATTCGCGTCACTCACTTGATCCCGGCGAGCTTGTGCGCCTGCGGCATAATACGGACATCCGACAAGCCGGCAGCCGCAAGCTCCCCCTTGAATGCCTCCATCTTTCGGGAAAGCTCCTCCCCCTGATCAAGCCAGCTCGGCTGCAGGACCACCGGGATAGTCGGCGCGACCCGGCTGATCACATCCGCCGCCCGCGCTATATCCCCGCGTTCCGTGGCCCGGCCGATCACCATTTTAACAAAGGCCTCCCGCTGACGGGCGATCTTCAAAAACTCCTCGTGCTCGCTCCAGAACCCCCGCAGCCCCGTCGACGAAGGCAGCTTGAGGTCCATCGCGACGATATCGACCCTATCGATCACCTGCGCGAGCGCCGAAGGCAGGACGCCGTTGGTCTCCAGATAGATCTTTACGCCGCGGCCCCTCGCGCTTTCCAGGAAGCCCCGCAAAAAATCGGCCTGACGCAGCGGTTCCCCGCCGGTCAAGCTGACCGAATGGAAACCCGAGAATGCCGCGATCTCGCGCCAGAGCCCCTGCGCATCATATTCCCGGAAAGAGTCCTGCGGCGTATCGCAAAAAGCGCAGGAAAAGCCACAGCCGAAAAACCGCACAAAAACCTGGCGCGCGCCCGTGTAGACGCCTTCTCCCTGAATGCTCTCGAATATCTCGCTCACCCTGGCGATCTTGTTCATGACAGCGCGGGATCCGCGACGCCCGCCTCCAAGAATCCTTTCGCCCGCAACACACAACTGTCACATTTGCCGCAAGGCGCCTTACCGCCCTTATAACACGACCAGGTCAGCTCATACGGAACGCCGAGCTTGACCCCCAGCTTGATGATCTGCGACTTCTTCATGGATATGAGAGGCGTCTGGACCCTGATCGCTTCCCGCTCCACGCCGGCGCGGGTGGCCAACGCTGAAAGCTGATTGAACACTTTATAATATTCAGGCCGGCAATCCGGATAGCCGGAATAGTCCAGGGCGTTGACGCCGGTAAAGATATCCCGGCAATCGATCGCCTCGGCGAAAGAAAGGGCGAAGCTCAGAAAGATCGTGTTCCTCGCCGGCACGTACGTCGAAGGGATCCTGGCGCCGACCCCCAGCCCCGGCGCCGCGGCCAAAGGCACGCGCATCTTCCTGTCCAAGAGAGACGACCCTTTCCACGGCAGGTCTATGTTCAGGACTTTGCAGGAACAGCCGGCGCGGCCTGCGATCGCGCGCGCCGCCGCGACCTCGCGCTGATGGCGCTGGCCGTAATCAAAGACGAGACACTGGGGGCTGAATTCCAGGTGGCGCGCCACATACAGCGCGGTGGCAGAATCCAGGCCCCCGGATAACAAAACGACCGCCTGTTTACTTTTCATAATAGATGGCACAGCACTTTTCCGTCTCCCACACCCTGACCCGGGCGATGCGGGCCCGGCCGGCCCCGCCATCGGCGAGGCGCCGGAAGATGAATTTGGCGATGTTCTCCGAAGTCGGGTTCACTTTTTTGAAAGGAGCAACGTCGTTGAGATAGCGATGGTCCAGGGCCGCCAGGACGCTGCGCAGGCGCTCTTTCACCGAAGAAAAATCTTCGACCATCCCTATCCGGTCGAGGCTCTTCGCGGCGAAGACGGCCTCGACCTTCCAATTGTGGCCGTGCAGGGCCTCGCACTTGCCCTTGTACCCGCGCAGGTTGTGCGCGGCGCTGAAATCCATGACGACAGAGATCTCAAACATTAGCGACCTTTTTGACGGTTTCCAGGTCGGTGCCCAGGAATCGCTTGGCGACGTTCTTGAAGATCGCCACCTCGTCGCTGACATAGAACTCCCGGACCGGCCTGACGGCAGACCTTTTGAGCAACCCCTCCTGCGAGAGGACCTGACGGACCTCGACAGCCACCTGCTGGGCCGAATCGATCAGCGTGACCCCTCGCCCCATGATCCTCTGGATCCGCTTTTTCAGCAACGGATAATGGGTGCAGCCAAGGATCAACGTGTCGATCCCCCTTTTCTTGAGGCCGGCCAGATACTTCTCGCCGACCCGCTGGGCGATATCGTCCTCGACCCATCCTTCCTCGACGATGGGCACGAACATCGGACAGGCCTGGCTGAAGACCTTCTTGGCCGGGTCCAGCCGCTTGATCTCTTCCTCATAGGCGCCGCTGTTGATCGTGGCGCGGGTGCCGATCACGCCGATCCTCCCGTTCTTCGTCGCATAGACCGCTTCCTTGGCGCCCGGCATGATCACGCCGATGATCGGGATCTTGAAGTGCTTGCGGATGACGGGCAAAGCGAGGCTCGAGGACGTGTTACAGGCCACGACGATCATCTTCACGTCTTTCTGGAGCAGAAAGAGCGTATTCTCGAGGGAAAATTTGATGATGGTCTCGCGCGATTTGATCCCGTACGGCACGCGGGCCGTATCCCCGAAATAAACGATGTTCTCCTGCGGCAGGAGCTTGATCAGCTCCTTGACCACCGTCAGCCCGCCGATCCCCGAATCAAAAACCCCTATCGGTTTATCCACGCCTCTCTCCTTTTTAATTTCCTTTTTCAGCCATATTCTTGAAATCCATGATCCCTTGCGCGATCGCCTCGGCGAGGCGCTGCCGGTAGTTCGGGTCCCCCAGCCGCCGCTCGCCCTCCCTGTTGGAGATATAGCCGACCTCCACTAAGACCGCCGGCATCTGCGTCCCTTTGAGGACGGCGTATCCGGCGCCTTTGATCCCCAAGACCTTCAAGCCGATGCGGCGGGAGACCGCGTCGCCGATGCGGCGGGCGAGGGCGATCGACTCCCTCCTGTTCTCCGTATAGACAAGGTCCCAAAGGATCGCCTGCGAGACGAACGAGGCAGCGCCGGCCTCCTCGCCGGCGACGGACGGCGGCCCGCTTCCGGCGGTGTCCAGCGCGCGCGCGTTATCGTCGATCTTTTCGGTCAGATAATAGACCTCGAACCCTTCGATGCGGCGGGAGCGGTTCGCGTTGGCGTGGATGCTGACGAAGATATCCGACTCGCCGCGATTCGCTAAAGCGCTGCGTTCGGGCAAGGGAATAAAGGTATCATCGTCGCGCGTCGTTGACACCGAGAGCCCGCAATGCTCCAGCTCCCTCTTGACCCTGCTGACGATATCGATGACAACGGTCTTCTCCTTCAAGCCGAGGCGGCCGATCGCCCCGGGATCCTTGCCGCCGTGGCCGGCGTCCAGGATGACCGTCTGCACGGGGCGCAGGAATGCCCCCTCTTCGGGCGAAGGCGCGGGAAGCCTGCAGACAGAAGGCTGGAGGATCTTTTGGAAATCGACCGGGGCATAGACGACGCCCTCCTGCAGGATGACAGGCGCGGAAAGCTCAAAGGGATCCTGACCGACCAAAACGGTCTTAGACCCCACCAGAAGTTTTGCTTCCTGACCGCAGAT
>JBFZAX010000094.1:0-5455 GCA_041308805.1 Candidatus Omnitrophota bacterium
CCTGAAGGTGTTGGGTTATCAGACGGGCAGCGGTATCCTGGTCGGCCTGCCGGGACAGACCCTTGCCAGCCTGGGAAGGGATATCCTGTTTTTCCATGAAGAGGATCTTGATATGATCGGGATATCTCCTTTTGTCGCCCATCCCCGTACGCCGCTGGGGGACGCCGGCTCTCCGGAAGCGTCGCTGATGCTCAGGGTCCTTGCGCTGACCCGGATCGTGACCCAAGACGCCCATTTGCCTGCCACGACCGCCTTGGGCAGTGTCTCCGAAACGCTCCGGACAGACGCGCTCTCCTGCGGGGCGAACGTCGTGATGCCTGATTTCACTCCGTTGCCGTATCGGACCCTTTATGATATTTACCCGGGGCGGGCACGGGAAGAAGGTTCGATAGACGGATCCCTCGCACGCCTCGAAGCGCAGGCATCCGCGCTGGGACGGACGCTTGACAGGGGCGTCGGAGATTCGTTGAAATTAAAGAGCCCTGTGTGATATAATTGAAACTTATTAGGAAGGGTCCTAAGTCAGTCGATAGTCCATAGTCTATGGTCTATGGTCAAAGCCGAAAAGCCTCATCGTTTTTGCTTCGGTCTTTTATCCATCTACAATCGACCATTGACCATCGACTATCGACTGGTAGCTGACGATTACCTTGAGACGCTGGGACTTTGGGACCTTGCCACCCAGCTCAGACCGATAGATAGATAGTCACAAGACAATATAAGGGGGTTTAGATGGCCAAGAAAGTGTTGATCGTTGATGATGATCAACATCTGGTGGAAGCGATGGAGTCGCTCTTGGAGGCGAAGGGATATCAGGTCGTGACCGCCCCCAACGGCGCCGAGGGCTTCAGGATGGCGAGGGCGGAAAGGCCCGACCTGATGCTGCTCGACGTGATGATGGCGCACAAGAGCGAAGGGTTCGATATCGCCCGCGTCATGAAGGAGGATCCCACGACCAGGGATATCCCCGTCGTCATGGTCACCGGCATCCGCAAAGAGATGAACCTTCCTTTCGGCTTTGAGCCGGATGGCGACTGGCTCCCGGTCAAGGCGGTCTTGGAAAAGCCCGTCAAGCCCGAAGTCCTGCTGAAAACCGTCGAGGAGAACATCAGAAAATGAGCACCCGCGCCGCTGAAAAATCCGTTTTGATCGTTGAGGTGGACCATCGCCGGGCGTGCGCCCTCGATGTCCAGAGGATCTTGACAGATTTCGGTTGTATCATCCGCACCAGGCTGGGGATCCACGACGGGGTCCTCGATAAGTGCTCCGACCGCGGTCTTTTGGTCCTTGAGATCCAGGGTCCCCGCTCCGAAAGGATGAAGCTCCAGAAGGAGCTTGGGTCCTTGCGGGGCGTGGAGAGCAAGGCCGTCGTTCTGCCTCTTTCGCGTTAAGCCCTCTTTTATTTCCTCCGATGCCTGCAGAAGGATTCTGTCTCAGGAAGGATCTTTTGGGAAAACGAAAGATCCCTGCCGCGTCTTATTGAGGTATTAATACCGATGATGGAAAAAGCTCCTAAGTCGCTTAGGCTCCATATAGGGCTTTTCGGCCGTACCAACGTGGGCAAGTCCAGCTTCTTGAATTTCATCTTAGGTCAGGAGGTGGCGATCACTTCGCCGGTGCCGGGGACGACGACCGATGTGGTGGAGAAGACCATGGAGCTGTTGCCGGTGGGGCCCGTGGTCTTTCTGGATACCGCCGGGATGGACGATGTTTCGATCCTCGCGCCGCTTCGCATCGAGAAGACCCGCAAGGTCTTTGACCGCTCGGATGTGGTGATCGTCTTGACCGAGCCGGATGTCTGGACCGGGTTCGAGGAGGATATCCTCGCGCAGGCGGCGAAAAGGAAGATCCCCGCGCTGGTCGTGGTCAACAAGATCGACCTTAAGGCTCCCGATGGGGACTTTTTCGCAGAGCTGAAAAAAAAGAGCGCGCATGTTTTGTTCTGGTCGTGTCTCGACAAGCCCCGGCGCGACGCCTGCGTGAACGCGTTAAAGAAATGTCTGATCGATGTCTGTCCGGATGATTTCTTGAATCCGCGGGCGCTCATCGGAGATCTTTTGCCCGCCAACGGTTTAGTCGCGATGGTCGTTCCTATCGACCTGGAGGCGCCCAAGGGCCGTTTGATCCTCCCGCAAGTGCAGGCGTTGCGCGATGTGTTGGATAGCGATGCCGCGGCGCTGGTCGTCAAAGAGCATGAATACGCGTCGGCGCTGACCCGTCTTAAAGAACCGCCGGACCTGGTGGTCTGCGATTCCCAGGTCGTTCTCAAGATGGTGGAGGATACGCCCCCTCAGGTGCGCTGCACGACCTTTTCCATTCTTTTTTCCCGGTACAAGGGCGATCTGAACGAGGCGGCCCGCGGCGCGGCCGCGCTTAAGGCGCTGCAGCCCGGCGACAAGGTCCTGATCGCCGAGGCGTGCAGCCATCACGCTATCGAAGACGATATCGGCCGGGTGAAGATCCCGCGCTGGCTCCGGCAGTTCGTCGGCGGGGATGTTCTTATCGAAACATGCGCCGGCCGGGATTTCTCCGAAGACCTGTCCGGCTACAAGGTGGTGGTCCATTGCGGCGGTTGCATGTTCACGCGCCGCCAGATGCTCGCCCGCATCCAGCAGGCGCGCGAGCAGGGGGTCGCCCTTACGAATTACGGCGTCTGCATCGCGTTTTTGCAGGGAGTACTGAAGCGAGTGCTTTCGCCTTTCCCGGCGGCGCTCGAGGCGTTTGAGAGTACCGTTGCGAAAGTCTCAACGTTTCAAAGTCTCAAGGTCACACGCAGTCGATAGTCTATGGTCTATGGTCAAAGCCGAAAAGCCTCATCATTTTTGTTTTGGCCTTTATCCATAGACAATCGACCATTGACCATCGACTATCGACTTATTTGCGTTAAAAGTTCTCATTTCCTTTTGACCATATTTTGATATAATATATAAGATTTTTTAAGGTAAAGGGTTACGAAACTTTCTATCACCTGCCGGCTTCCGAGCATTCCGAGAGTCTATTCCGCTGCTTTGAGAAGTAAAGGCTTAAAAGGAGGGGGAGATGGGCGTGGTTCACGTCAACGATACGAATTTCAAGAAGGAGATCCTGGAATCGAAGATGCCTTGTCTGGTCGATTTCTGGGCCGAGTGGTGCGGCCCCTGCCGGCGCGTCGGCCCGGTCGTCGAGGAGGTCGCCGCCGAGTTCGAGGGGAAGTTCAAGATCGCCAAGCTCAATGTCGACGAAGGGCAGAAGACCGCGACGTCCTACGGGGTGATGTCGATCCCGACGCTCATGTTCTTCAGGGACGGCCAGGTCGTCGAGCAGGTCGTCGGCGCGGTCGGCAGGGCGCAGCTGAAGGCCAAAATAGAGGAGCATCTGAGCTGACATGACGACGCCGGATATCATCAACGCGCTGAGAGACAAGGCCCGGGAGCAGTCAAAGACGATTGTCCTGCCCGAAGGCCATGACGAACGGGTCCGCAAGGCCGCGGCGTTCATCGAGAAGAACAAGATCGCCAACGTCCTGCTGCTGGAGCCGGGGCGCTTGGATGCGCAAAAGGTCGAGGAATACACGGAATTATATTTTCAATTGCGGCAGCACAAGGGGATCTCCCGGGACGAGGCCCACGACGTGGTCTCGCATCCGGTCTTTTACGGCGCGCTCATGGTCCGCCAGGGATTGGCCGACGGGTTTGTGGCGGGCGCGGCCACGACGACGCCCGATGTGGCGAAGGCGGCCCTGTATTGCCTGGGGATCGACAAGCGCATCGCCACCATCGCGAGCTGTTTCATCATGATCGTGCCGCATTGTCCTTATGGAGCCGACGGGGTCTTTCTTTTTGCTGATTGCGGGATCGTGCCCGACCCCACCACGCGGCAGCTCGCCCAGATCTCCGTGTCGACGGCGGAGCTGGCGAAGAAGGTGCTGGGCATCACGCCGCGCGTGGCCCTCTTGAGCTATTCGACCAAAGGGTCGGCCTCGGGCCGTTTCGTGGAGCGCATCCGCGAGGCGCTGGTCCTGCTCAAAGAGATCGCCCCGGACCTCGCGGCCGACGGGGAATTGCAGGTCGACGCGGCCATCATCCCCGAGGTCGCGAAGATGAAGAACCCCGGCAGCCCCATTCAGGGGGACGCCAACATCCTGGTCTTTCCGAGCCTGGAGGCGGGCAACATCTCTTATAAGTTGGTCGAGCGGCTGTCGGGAGGCCGCGCCCTCGGGCCTCTACTGCTGGGCCTCGTCAAGCCGTGCAGCGACCTGTCCCGCGGCTGCAACTGGGAGGATGTCGTGGATTGCACCGCGGTCACGGCCATCCGCGCGCAGTACGCGGCGCAGGGCGAGAACATATGAGGCATCGCAAGGTCCTCGTCATCAACTGCGGCAGCTCGTCGATCAAATACCGGCTCTATGACGTGGCGTCGAACGATCATAACAGAGAGCCGCGCTTCCATCTTCTCTTCAAGGGGCTCATCGAGAAAATAGGCCAGAAGGACTCGCCGGTCAGCGACCATAAGGCCGGGGTCCAGGCGCTTCTCAAGGAGCTGGTCTCCGTCCCGCAGGCCCAGATGGCGGACTTAAAGGAGATCTTTGCCGTCGGCCACCGCGTGGTCCACGGCGGCGTGCAGTTCAAGAAACCGACGCTGATCGACGTCGCTGTCCTTTCGAAGATCCGCGAATGCATTGAGCTGGCGCCGCTGCATAACCCCGCGAACCTCGCCGGCATCGAGGCGTGTCAGGAGTTTTTGCCCGGCGTGCGCCAGGTGGCGGTCTTCGATACGGCTTTTCACCAGACCCTGCCGGAGCACGCCTATGTCTACGGGCTTCCGTACGCGTATCTGGAAAAATACAACCTGCGCAAATTCGGATTTCACGGCACCAGCCACCATTATGTCGCCCACGAGGCGGCCCGTCTGCTCAAGCGGCCGCTGCGCGCGCTGAAGCTGATCACTTGCCATCTGGGCAACGGCTGCAGCATCACGGCTGTCAAGAACGGGAAGTCCGTCGATACCAGCATGGGGTTCACGCCGCTGGAGGGGCTGGTGATGGGCACGCGCTGCGGGGATATCGACCCGGCCTCGGTGATCTTCCTGGCGGAAAAAGAGAAGATCTCGTTAGGCGAGATCGACCGGGTGTTGAACTACCAGAGCGGCTTGAAGGGGATCTCCGGCATCAGCAACGACGTGCGCGAGATCAGGAAGGCGGCGAAGGCCGGCCACGGCCGGGCCCGTTTGGCGCTGGACGTCTTCGCTTACCGGATCAAAAAATATATCGGCAGCTACGCGGCGGCCATGGGAGGCGTGGACGCGATCGTCTTCACCGCCGGCATCGGCGAGAACGAGAAGACGATCCGCGCCAAGATCCTCCAGGGGGTCTTCGGGGTCCTGAGCCGCCGCAAGACCAAGGTCCTGGTGATCCCGACGAACGAAGAGCTGATGATCGCCAAACAGGCCTTTGCCCTGGTGCGCTGAAGGCGGCGGG
>JBFZAX010000095.1:0-3111 GCA_041308805.1 Candidatus Omnitrophota bacterium
CTTCCAGCTTTTCGGGGATCTGGGTGGGCAGGCACTCGACATCCACCTCCCAGAGGATCTGCTCCAGCGTGCCGCCGTCCTGCTTGACGCCGACCGCCTCGCCCTTGTGCTTGATCGGCACCTGGACCGTCAGCCGCTTGGTCAGGGAGATCTCGTTAAAATCCACGTGAAGGATATCGCCGCTGACCGGATGCATCTGCATCTCCTTGATCAGGACGGGCTTCTCTTCGGCCTTCTTATGGGCCGGGGAGCCGACCTTCAACGTGATGATCATGTTCTCGCCGCCATGATGGGCGTGCATGAACTTGACCAGATGGCTGCGGTCGATCTTCAGCGCCAGCGTCTTCTTGCCTTCGCCGTAGACGACGCACGGCACCAGGTTCTGGCGCCGCAACGCCTTGTTCTTGCCGATCTGCTCTTCTTCCCTTAATTGAGCTTCCAGATACACCGCTTCCATGACTCGACCTCGATTTCGTTTAGGTGAACCTTCCTTTCCCGGCGGCGCCGATCAAATCCGACGGAAAAGTCTTTCTCCCGGGTTGTTAGTAAGACTCACCGCCGACTCTGGCCGGCGGGCTAGGTCTGTCCCGACTCATAACCGCCCCTGAAATTTTCTCCGAAAATTTTAGGGCGTTCGCCGGGATGATCCGCCCGGTGCCGGACATCCGGCACCGGCCAGATCTAATCAAACAAACAGCTGATCGATTCTTCCTTATGGATCCTCTTGATCGCGTCCGCGAGCAGGGGCGCGACGGTCAAAACCTTGATCTTCGGATGCCTCTTATGGTCGGGCAAAGGGATGGTGTCCGTGATGAGGAGCTCCTGCACCACCGACTTCTCGACGTTCTCCATCGCGTTGCCCGAGAGGACGCCGTGCACCACCGCGGCGTAGATCTTTTTGACGCCCGCTTTTTTCAGGGCCGCGGCCGCTTCCAGCAACGAGCCGCCGGTGGCGACGAGATCGTCCACCAGGACCGCGTTCTTGCCTTCGACCTCGCCTAAGATGTTCATCGCCTCGGCCTTCTCCGGGGAGATGCGCCGCTTGTCGACGATCGCCAGGCTGGTTTCCATCCGCTTCGCGTACGCGCGGGCCATCTTGATGCCGCCGACATCGGGCGAGACGACGACGAGATCGTCCAGCTTCAGCTTTTCGAGATACTCCACGAAGACGTTCACGGCAAAGAGATGATCAACAGGAATATCAAAAAATCCCTGGATCTGGCCCGCGTGCAGGTCCATCGTCAGGATCCTGTCGGCGCCCGCCACCGTCAGCAGGTTGGCGACCAGCTTCGCCGAGATGGGCACCCGCGGCTGGTCCTTGCGGTCCTGCCGGGCATAGCCGTAATAGGGCATCACCGCGGTGATGCGGCCGGCCGAGGCCCGCTTGAACGCGTCGATGAGGATCAAGAGCTCCATGAGGTTCTCGTTGACGGGAGGGCACGTCGGCTGAACGACGAAGACATCCTTCCCGCGCACGTTATCGTCGATCTTGACGCGGACCTCCCCTTCGCTGAAACGCGTCACCAAGAGCTCGCCCGGCTTCTTGCCCAGTTCGTTACAGATGTCCTGGGCCAACTGCGGATTGGCATTGCCCGAAAAGATCTCCAGTTTATTCATGGCTCGCACCTTTCCTGCGCAAAGTTTTGGGCCTAAGGGATGCCGGACGGGACCGGCGGGAGACTTCTCTATTTTTTCTTTTTCACGGCGCGGGCGGGGACACCGACGACGGTCTCCCCGTCAGCCACGTCATGGTTTTTCGTCACGATGCTGCCGGCCCCCACCACGGCGCGGCGGCCGACGGTCACGGGAGCGACCAGGACCGCGTCGCAGCCGAGGAACGCGCCGTCCTTGACGACGGTCTTATGTTTCTTCTGGCCGTCAAAATTGGCGATGACGAACCCGGCGCCGACATTGACGCGGCGGCCGATCTGGGCGTCGCCCACATAGCTCATATGGCGCATAAAGGTCCCCTCGTCCAGGGTCGAATTCTTGATCTCGGTGAAATTCCCGACGGAAACCCTGTCCTTGAGCACCGCCCCCTCGCGCAGATGGCAGAACGGTCCGACCGAACACTCCCGGCCGATGATGACGTCCTTTTCGATGAACGTAAAAGGATAGATCGTCGTCTGCGGCCCGATGCTGGCCGAATCATCGATGAAGGTGGTGGCGCCGTCCACGATCCGCACGCCCGCCGCCATATGGCGCGCCAACCCCCGGCGGCGGATGATATCGACGGCCTCCATGAGCTCCTGCTGGGAATTGACCCCCAGGACCTCCTGGGGATCGTCCGCGACAGCGGCATGGATCTTGCGGCTGCGATTATAGAGCCAGCTGAAGATGTCCGTCAGATAGAACTCACCGGTGCGGTTCAGCGGCTTCACATGGTCAAGGCCTTCCAACAGCGCCTCCCGCTGGAAGCAATAGATCCCCGTATTGATCTCCTGGATCGACCTCTGCCGGCTGTCGGCATCCTTGTCTTCGATGATCCCCACGAACTGGCCCGCGTCGTTACGCAAGATCCGTCCATACCCGGCCGGCCGGCTCAGGATAGCGGTCAAGACCGTGCAGCACGCGCCGCTCGAACGATGCGCTTCGCGCAGCCTAAAGACCGTCTCGGGAACTATCAGCGGCGTATCGCCGTAAAGGACGATGATATCTTTGACCGTCGGCGGCAGGTCCCGGCGCGCGGCCTTCATCGCGTCCGCCGTCCCGCGCGGCTCCTCCTGGATCGCGACGCCGATGTCTTTGCCCAGGGCCTGTTTGATCTCCAGGGTCCTGCGGCCGACGACCGTCACGATCTTCTTCGGCTTCAACGCCCGGGCGGTATCGACCACGTGGGCGATCATCGGCTTGGGGCCCACCGGATGAAGGACCTTGGGCAGGTCCGACTTCATCCGTTTGCCCTCCCCGCCCGCCAGAATAACGACGCAAAAATCAGACACGAGACTGCCTTTCTACAATCGCGCCCTTGCGGTGAACAAACGACCTAAAGGGAGCGCGTCGAACCGCCCTTCGACGCGGCCTGTCGACCCAAAAGATCGACGGCCTTGCTCAGGACAGGTTCTCCGTGACAGGCCGCCCTTCAAAGCCCTTGCGGTGAGCAAGCGAGCC